>URVP01000262.1 GCA_900551345.1 uncultured Eubacteriales bacterium | reverse complement strand
GCCATCCAGCGGACCATTTCTCCCCGCGCCATTTTCGCGAGCGTGGCTTTCACCTTTACTTTTCCCTGAACGAACTCGCCGAAAACGCAGGTGACGCAGTGTACGTCTTCTGTCAGATAAGGAAGTACTGCTTTGCTGTATTCTGCGGAAGCGAGATTGATGAGCTCTTTCGGAGAGTCTTTCTCAAATTTACAGTACAATGCCTGATATAGCTGATATAATCGAAAAAGGCGGCAAGGTTAAAATCGTTAATGAAACAACCGGCGAAGAAATCTTTGCTGAATGTGATCTTACTGAAAGAACAAGAGATATTATTCTTGCAGGCGGTTTGCTTAATTATACAAAGCTTAACGGCTGATAATATTAACTGGAAAGGACGGTAATTCCAATGGCTAAGATAAATATGACTACCCCCATCGTTGAGATGGACGGGGACGAAATGACCCGAATTATCTGGAAACTTATAAAAGATATTTTGATTCTTCCTTATGTTGATCTTAAATCTGAATATTATGATTTGGGACTTGAAAACAGAAACGCAACTGATGATATGGTTACCGTAGAAAGTGCCGAAGCAACAAAAAAGTATGGAGTTGCTGTTAAGTGCGCTACCATTACGCCAAATGCCGCAAGAATGACTGAGTATAACCTTAAAGAAATGTGGAAGTCTCCTAATGGTACTATTCGTGCAATTCTTGACGGTACAGTTTTCCGAGCACCGATTCTGGTAAAGGGTATAACTCCTTATATTCCTACTTGGAAAAAGCCTATATGCATAGCTCGTCATGCGTACGGAGATGTATATAAAAATACCGAAATGGTTGTTAAAGAGGGAGCAAAAGCGGAACTTTGCGTAACAAATCCTGACGGAACCGAAACAAGAAACCTTATTCACGATTTTAAGGGTGACGGTATAATTCAGGGTATGCACAATCTTGACAAGAGCATCTCTTCATTTGCTCGTGCTTGCTTTAACTATGCGCTTGATGTAAAGCAGGATATTTGGTTTGCTACAAAGGATACTATTTCCAAAAAATACGATCATCGCTTTAAGGATATTTTTGCTGAGATTTACGAAAATGAGTATAAAGACAAGTTTGAAAAAGCCGGTATTGAATACTTCTATACGCTTATTGATGATGCCGTAGCAAGGGTTGTACGCAGTGAGGGTGGATATATTTGGGCTTGCAAAAACTATGACGGCGATGTTATGAGCGATATGATTGCAACAGCTTTTGGTTCTCTTGCCATGATGACCAGTGTACTTGTATCTCCGGACGGTATTTATGAATATGAGGCTGCTCATGGAACTGTTCAGCGTCATTACTATAAACATCTTAAAGGAGAAGAGACCTCCACAAACTCCGTTGCAACAATATTTGCATGGAGCGGAGCACTTCGTAAGAGAGGAGAACTGGACGGTAACCAAGAACTTTGCCGGTATGCCGACAATCTTGAAAAAGCTACAATTGCTACAATAGAAGATGGCGTAATGACCGGTGACCTTTATCTTCTTTCTACTCTCGAAAACAAAAAGAAGGTTAATACAGAAGACTTTTTAAAGGCTGTTAATGAAAGACTTTCAAATATGATGTAAAAGTACAAGAATAACTTTTATACAATAGTATTTAAACAAAACGACCGCAGAGCATATTTTAGCTCCGTTCATGGATTTTCTTAAATCCTTTTTGACGGATGAATTTAAATATGCTCTGTTTTTTTGTGTTTTAATCAGCAACACTTATTTTCCCTAAGTTTTAAATGCTGAATACAGGCTTCTAGTTTTTTTCAGATGGTGTTATATACCCTATATTTAAAGTGCAAATTGATGTGAAATGATATGTTTAATAAGTTTATATTAACACTGTAATTGACAGAAGTGATGGTGTAAATGACAACAATGTAATAGTTTTTATTTAAACCATACCTGTAAATGACTCACATGAATATAAGGAGGTATAACATGAAAAAGAAAACAATGGATAAAATCGATGAAGCATGTAAGGA
>URVP01000261.1 GCA_900551345.1 uncultured Eubacteriales bacterium | reverse complement strand
CGCTGTAGTGGGGGTGAATGCCTCTTTGAGGGTTTAATATTTTTTGGTCTGACTTGACTAAGCAGTGTTGAGAGTCGGGTCCTGCGCAACAGAATCCCGTGAACCTCGTCAGGTGGGGAACCAAGCAGCGATAAGCGGGTCATTCTGTGTGCTGCGGGGGTGCCGGGCTTGAGCTGTTTTATCATAGTAACGCTTAAAGTGTTGATTCGACAAGAGGCTGTGCGGTTTTTTATTGCTTACAAATTTTCACTAAGTTTTCATATAAGAGGTTATCAGTATGGCATATCAGGCTTTGTACAGAAAATGGCGTCCGCTGACCTTTTCAGATGTGACCGGTCAGCAGCATATTGTGGACACTCTCAGAAATGAAATATTATCGGGCAGAATAGCCCATGCATACCTGTTTTGCGGTACAAGAGGAACAGGTAAAACTTCTCTTGCCAAAATCTTTGCAAGAGCTGTTAACTGCACCGACCTTCAGCCGGGCGCAGACCCTTGTAACCGGTGCGAAACCTGCCGGGGTATTCTTGACGGTACCATACTGGATATAAACGAAATAGATGCTGCTTCAAACAACGGCGTTGACAGTATTCGTGATATACGCAGTGAAGTTATATATCAGCCGGCCAATGCAAAATATCGTGTGTACATAATCGACGAGGTTCACATGCTCTCAACGGCGGCTTTTAATGCCTTGCTTAAAACTCTTGAAGAACCGCCGGCTCATGTTATATTTATTTTGGCTACAACTGAATCGCATAAAATTCCTGCAACTATCCGCTCCAGGTGTCAAAGATTTGACTTCAGGCGCATAAGCCGACAGGATATTGCAGGGCGAATAAGCAAAATAGCCCAATCGGATAATATTAATATTACTGACGATGCGATAAGTAAGATTGCATATCTTGCCGACGGTTCCATGCGTGATGCCCTTTCTATTCTGGAACAGTGCACTCCCTTGGGAGAAATTACCCTTGACGGTGTAGAGCAGATTGTGGGCATAGCAAATGATATAACCTTACTTTCAATAGCCGAAAATATCAGAAAAGGCAATATTGATGCGGTTATGTCTGCGGTGGACAGCCTCCTTGCAGAAGGTAAAGAGGTGCTTCGCCTTATGGAGTCGGTTCTTGACCTTATGCGAGATTTGCTTGTATGCAAATCAGCTAAAAATCCCGGTGATGTGCTTGAAATGTGGGGAGAGCGGCTTGACCGCTGCGTTGAGGTCAGCAAAAGCTTTACAGCTGAAGAGCTTATGTATTGCATAAGGATTTTTACCGATGCAATTACCGGTGCACGGCTTTCCTCTAAACCTAAAATCTTGCTTGAAACTTCTCTTATCCGTGCCTGTAAGCCGGAACTAAGCGTAGAAAATGACGCACTTCTTGCCCGGATTGCAAAGCTTGAACAAAACGGTATAGCTGTGCAAAAGCCGGTAGATGTTTCGGCGTCTGCATCAGATAAAAGCGATGAAAAGGCAGTGTATGAGGATAACATACCCATGCCTGGCGATGATGATGTACCAATGCCCTCAGAAGAGGATATACCTCCTGTACTCGGTGAGGACTTGCCTCCGTGGGAGGAGAATATATCTTCACAAGATGTTATGCCAATTTCGGATAAAAAAACTGTTTCGGAAAAAAACGTTTCAGACGAAGAGAATGTTGATTGTGAACAGACTTCTGATAAAAGCTCTAATCTTTCAGCCGATCAGATGCTTGATAAAATAAAGCTTGATGATCCTGCCATAAGACCCAGTCTTATTGGTGCCAAAGCAAAAATATCCGGCGGCGAGCTTGTCATATGTCAGACAAAAAGCTTTACCTTCGGTATGCTCCAGCGTAGTTTGGAAATTATGGAAAAGTCAGTGGGTATCAGTATTAAGGTTGTGAATACCCAAGAGGAATTTGATGGGTTTGAATCCGCTCCTGCCGATGACGGAGCAGATAAATTTGAAGAGCTGTTAGCTCAAAAGGAAATATTCGGCGATAAGATGATAATAGAATAATATAT
>URVP01000260.1 GCA_900551345.1 uncultured Eubacteriales bacterium | reverse complement strand
ACACTTATTTATGACGGACCTTTTTCCGATCATATTCAGAATGCTCAGCCTAAGCTTATTGAAAACTCTCAGGAAATTTCTGAGAGAGAGGCACAGATGTGTGCTGTTTCTTTTTTCGGTGATGAAAATATAGAAAATGTAAAGCTTCAGGGCGAATTTGGAGACAAGATAAAAACATATTCTTATAAAGTGGAACGGGATGAGGATACAAGTGTTACGGTTGAAATAACAAAAAAGGGCGGATTCTTGCTGTCAGTGATTAACAACCGAGTGCCGAAAAGCCGAACATGTAGTGTGGAAGAGGCAATTGAAAGCGGACGAAATTTCCTCAAAAGCAAGCAGATTGATAATGTGAAAGAGAGTTATTACCGTTACGAAGGCAATAACCTTATAATAAATTATGCTCCTGTTCAAAATGATTGGGTGCTGTATTCTGACCTCATAAAAGTTGTGGTTGCAATGGATAACTGTGAAATAACGGGATATGAAGCAACTGGGTATATTATGAACCATTATCTCAGAGAAGAACCCGGTCAGATTATATCTGAACAAGAAGCACGCTCGAAGATTAAAAACGATGTGGAAATATCTTCTGTAAGCAAGGCATTGATACCTCTTGACGGCGGAAGCGAGGTATTTTGTTATGAGGTAAAAGGCAAGTTTATGGATAAGCAGGTTATTATTTATCTTAATGCAGTTACCGGTGAAGAGGAGAATATTTTCATTCTTCTTGATACTCCGGAAGGAACTCTTACTGTCTGAAAAACCATAGGTTATAAATTTTTTTGATAAACACTTGATTTTTGCAGTAAGAAGTGATATAATTCTGTGTGACAGTAGAATTTGACTTTTGCAAAGAGTGGGCGTCACCCACTCTTTGTTGCGTGTATGGGAGGTTTTCCGTGAATAAGATAGAAAAGAAAACATTTGATGTTGCTTTGCCCATCGCAGAGGATTTGGGATATGATATATACTGGGTTCAATATGTTAAAGAAGGCCCTTTTTGGTATTTAAGGGTTTTTGTCGACCGAGAAGCGGGCGTAAATGTTGATGACTGCGAAAAAATAAGCAAGCAGCTCAGCACTGTTTTGGATGAAGAAGACTATGTTCCGGGAAATTACTTTCTTGAAGTTTCTTCTCCGGGAATTGAGAGAGAACTGTTTTGTGACGAACATATGCAAAAGAGTATTGGGCAAAAAGTTAGGGTAAATCTGTTTAAGGGAAAGGCTGACGGTATACTTTCTTCTTTTGATTCGGATACTATCACTCTGTGTGACCCGGAAAAGGTTATTGAACGCAAAAAGGTAAAAACCATACGGCTTAAACCTGACATAATGTTTTAGATTAAAATTAACTTTTATATAAATTTATAGGCGGTATTTAACTTTATATTTGCCGCCGTTGCCAAGTGATGTTGAACTTGGCAATTAAGAAAGGATTGGTTACAAAAATGGATAATGAATTTATGACACTCCTTGAAGAACTGGAAAAATCCAAGGGGATAAGCAAGGAATCTTTGCTGGAATCAATCGAACAGGCGGTTATTTCAGCTTATAAAAGGCATTACGGTTCTTTTCAGGAAATAAGAGTTGTTATTGACAGAGAAACAGGTAAAATGCATATTATGTGCAAAGTAACTGTTGTTGAAGAGGTTTTCGATCCTGAAATCGAAATAAGTCTTGAAGAGGCTAAAGAGATTAGTCCGGCATATAAGCTTGATGATCAGATTGAAATTGAAAGAATGCCCGAAACTTTCGGCCGTATAGCCGCTCAGACTGCCCGTCAGATTATCGTGCAGAAAATGCGTGAAGGCGAAAGAAATATGGTATACAGCAAATTCTCCGATAAGGAGGGTGAGGTTGTATCCGGTGTTGTAAAGTGTTATGACAAAAAAAGCGTTGTTATTGATGTTTCCGGTTCTGATGCGGTTCTTCCTGCAAATGAGCAGGTAGCCGGTGAGGTTTATGCCCCCGGAAAGCGTCTTAAGGTAGTTGTATCCACGGTTAATCGTACAAC
>URVP01000259.1 GCA_900551345.1 uncultured Eubacteriales bacterium | reverse complement strand
ATCATGTACTATTACTATAGTCAACACCAAACCCGGGTTTTTGTAATAAAGTTGTAATATTGCTCCTTGTTTTTTACATTTTCCGTCAAATAAACATAAAAAACGCTTTGCCAGATGGCAAAGCGTTTAATACTATTCTTCTGTCTTTTCTTCCTCTTGTTGACTATCAGTCTCTGATTCTGCTTCTTCTTCGACGCCTTGACTTTCTTGTCCGGATTCCTCGTTATATAAAGTTTCGTCAAAATCTTCCGGGAATTCGCCTTCAGTCAAAGTCATTTCCACAGCAGCTTTCTTTTTGCTGTTTGCAGAAAGCTGAACAATAAAGTAAATAGCATTAATTATAAGCAGTGCAAAGACGAAATACATTCCTGCGGCAGGAATAGCTTTAAGACCGGAAAGATCCAATTTCATTTCTGAAAGCGTTGCCGAATCCGTAAGATCAATGGTAGTACCATATGCTGAGCTTATATCCTTACTGAGTCTTGTTAAAAATGTATTCATTGAATCGCTCAAAAGGGTAGGCATCATATAATAGAATACTCCTATGCAGGCAGCAGATGCCAGTGAACATACAAGTCCGGCAATATAGCGGATTTCATTCTTAAAGAACACGGTAAGTATAAGTCCGATTATAATGATCGCAAAAGCAGCAATCAAAATCCACTGTCTTGATACGAACAAATCACCGTATCCACCCACACTGTATACCAGATCTTTAAAGGTACTTATACCCGTGGTTGAATAAGTATTATGAAGCTGGCCGTCACAGCTCACTGTAAAGAAGGGAAATATAAAGCCAATTGCCGCAAAAAGGAAGATCAGCTTACAAACAGCCTGATTCTTAAGTTCATGGATAAAGTCAAAGAAACTGGCTTTTTTTTCAGGTTCTCCCATAACATCCGCAACCATCTTTTCATATTCCTCATCTGTCAGCTCTTCGCTTAAATCCTCATCACAGCCTGTATACTGCTCTTGTGTATTTTCCTGGGTTTCCGCAGCAGATTCGTTTACTTCCGGCTGATTGTTTTCATTTTCAAAATCCATTTCCGACACCCTTTCTGTATATAGATATTAATGATTATACACCCTATTCAATCAAAATGCAAATATTTTTTGACAAACAGGGAAAAAAGATTTATACTATAAAATATACACCGTGAAATGGAGTGAAAAAATGCGTATTTTAGGCATCGACCCCGGCTATGCCATAGTCGGTTGGGGAGTAATAGATTCAGATGGGAATAGGTCCAAGCCTGTATCCTTTGGAGCGATAAACACACCGCCCCACCACAATATGCCGTCACGACTCAAAGATATTTATGACGGCATTATAAGTATAATTAATGAATACAAACCGGATGCCGTCTCTATAGAAGAACTGTTTTTTAACAGCAATGCAAAAACGGCCATAATGGTCGGTCAGGCAAGAGGGGTTCTTATCTTAGCTGCTGAGAACAGTGGATTACCACTTTTTGAATACACACCCCTACAAGTAAAACAAGCAATAGTAGGGTACGGACGAGCAGATAAAAAGCAGGTACAGCAAATGGTCAAAATTTTGCTTAACCTTACCTCTGTACCAAAACCGGATGATACTGCCGATGCATTGGGAATGGCACTTTGCCATGCTCATACATATAATTTTAGATTAAATAAAGCGAACACAATTAAATAAGGAATCCACTTTTGTTGATCATTTAAATTGAAGGAGGCACAAGCCTTGTTTTATTATATTAAAGGAACACTAGCGCATAAAGGCGAAAATTATGCTGTAATAGATACGGGCGGAGTGGGATATAAAGTTTTAACCACTTCTCAAAGCCTTGCAACCGCAGGCGATATAGGAAAAAATGTATGTTTTTATACATACCTTTATGTCAGAGAGGACATTTTTGACCTCTACGGATTTTGCACAAACGAAGAACTGACTTCGTTTGAACAACTTATAGGCGTGTCCGGAGTAGGCCCCAAAGCAGCTCTCAGCATTTTATCCGTGCTTACTCCCGCAAAATTTGCACTGGCGGTTGCAAGCGGAGATGGCAAAGCGATTTCCAAAGCACAGGGAGTAGG
>URVP01000258.1 GCA_900551345.1 uncultured Eubacteriales bacterium | reverse complement strand
TAGCAAAAGAGTTTACCGATACGGCTGTTATTACCATTTCCCGTTTTTCAGGTGAAGGATATGACCGAAAAGGCGAACCTTATGACGGCGACTTTTATTTAAGCCGTGAAGAGGACGAGATGGTAAAAACCGTAACGGATAATTTTAAAAATGTTATCGTTGTACTTGATGTAGGCGGTATGGTTGATACATCTTGGTTTAAAAATAATGATAAAATCAGCTCTGTACTTCTTGCATGGCAGGCAGGTATGGAAGGCGGTCTTGCTATTGCTGATATTCTGTGCGGCGATGCTGTTCCTTCCGGCAAGCTTGTTGATACATTTGCTGACAGCTTTGACGCATATCCGTCTTCTGCTAATTTTAACGAATCAGAAGATTATGTGGAATATAACGAAGATATATATGTTGGTTACCGTTATTTTGAAACGATTCCCGGTGCTAAGGAAAGAGTTTGCTATCCTTTCGGTTTCGGACTGTCATATACCACATTTGATATTTCAGATATAAAGGTAACTGATGACGGCGAAAAGATTTATGTTTCTGCTCTTGTTACCAACACAGGCGGTTATAAGGGTAAGGAAGTTGTCCAGGTATATTACTCAGCTCCGCAAGGGAAGCTTGGCAAGCCGGCAATAGAACTTGCTGCATTTAAAAAGACTAAGCTGTTGATGCCTGGTGAAAGCGAAAGGGTTTCCATGTCTTTTGATATTGCTTACATGGCAAGCTATGACGATATGGGCAAGGTGTGCAAATCTGCTTATATCCTTGAGGGCGGCGTGTACGACATATATGTGGGAAGCAGTGTTCGCAGCAATGTAAAAGCTGATTATGCATATGAAGTTAAAGAAGAATATAAAATAGTTGAGCAGCTCAGCGAAAGATGCAAGCCCTATAAGCTTACCAAGAGAATGCTTTCCGACGGGTCTTATGAATCGCTTCCTACCTCAGATGAACCTGTTGTATACGATTATCCCACTCTTCCCGAAAATACTGCCAAAGCACCTGAAGAAAAGGCAATGCTTATGGATGTGTATAACGGAAAAGTAACAATGGATGAATTTTTAGCACAGCTCTCTGTTCCTCAGCTGGTTCATATATTAACCGGACAGCCTAACAGAGGCGTTGCCAACACACATGGAATGGGAGGAGATTTGGAAGAATTCGGAATCCCCACCATTATGACCGCTGACGGTCCTGCGGGACTGAGAATAAACAGAGAATGCAGCATAAATGCCACCGCTTGGCCTTGTGCAACACTTCTTGCATGCTCTTGGGATCCGGAGCTTGTATATAAAGTCGGCGAGGCAGGTGCAAAGGAAGTAAAGGAAAATAATATCGGTGTATGGCTTACTCCTGCAATTAATATTCACCGCAGTCCGCTTTGCGGCAGAAACTTTGAATATTACTCTGAAGACCCGCTTATCGCCGGTGTTATGGCTGCTGCAAAAATTCAAGGTATACAGTCCCAGCATATTGCAGCGTCATTAAAGCATTTTGCCTGCAATAATAAAGAAACTAACCGCATACATTCCGATTCCCGTGTGTCCGAAAGGGCGCTTCGTGAAATATACATAAAGGGGTTTGAAATTGCCGTTAAAACATCTCAGCCCTGGACAGTAATGTCATCGTATAATGTTTTGAACGGACGCCATACATCGGAAAACTATGACCTTCTTACAGGAATCCTTCGTGAAGAATGGGGCTTTGAAGGTATGGTTACCACCGATTGGTGGAACACTGCCGACCAGACTCCTGAAATCAAAGCGGGTAATGATGTAAAAATGCCCATAACGCAAAGCGACACTCCCAAAGATTATGAGGACGGCAAGATCAGCCGTGCAGAAATTGAAAAATGTGCAAAACGTCTTCTTGAAATGTATATGAAAATAGACTAAGGACAATTTTAAAAAGCAGCAGGCTGTAACAGGCTTGCTGCTTTTATAATTTCCTTTGTAATTAGATATTTTAATTAAAATAGGTAAAAATATATAAATAATAGCAAAAAATTGCTTAAATTTTTAATTATAAACATTCTATTATATGTTATTATTTATAAAAAATGGGATGAAAAAATG
>URVP01000257.1 GCA_900551345.1 uncultured Eubacteriales bacterium | reverse complement strand
CTCCTTATCTTTAACTGTAAAAGTTAAAGTATTAACTCCTTTTGCGTCTCCTGCCGCCTGGACCGACGGTAATGGAACTCCGCTCAACATCACGACTGCGGCAATTAATAATGCAGCAAATCGTTTCATTTTCTTTGTTACTTTCATTACTTTTCCTCCTCATTAGCAAGGGTAGTGTCAAAAACTACCTGTTTTTTATTGTTTGAATCTATTAAAAACCTTGATTTTATGGGAAGTTGCAAATAAAAAGAGCATTGACCTCCCTTTTCTGGTATAATATCCGCGACCAAACATCAACTAAACCAAGGAGACAATGCTCATGGACATTATACAATACTTACTTTCTCTTATTCAATACCAACATCAACAAATCTGCTGGCTTTTAAATTTTATCTGCAGATATATCCCCCTTACACAGTGGGCTTTCGATGATTCCCATTCTCCCAAATATCAAAAATTCAAAGTAGATAAACTTCCTGTTATCAAAACTTTTATCAAACAGGACTGGCAATTCCTTCTTGAATACTATCACTGGAAATATGGTAAGCCTCTCAAACCGGTTCAACGCCGTAATGGCAAATCCATTCCCGAAGATACCGTCTGCCCTTTATGTGGAGCTCCTCACCACTTTATTTACGATAATAATGGCGGTAACGGGCAGTATCAGTGCAAGGTTTGTGGACAGACTTTCTGCTCTGGAGACGTCGTCACTGTACCCATTCGTCTCACCTGCCCTCACTGTGGTAACACCCTTGTTGCTAAGAAAGACCGTAAATTTTTCCGCATTCATAAATGTGTAAATCCCAAATGTCCTTATTATCTCTACAATCTTAAAAAAGTGGAGCAGAAAGACCTTGTGGAAGACTATGGAAAAAACAAATATAAGCTCCATTACATCTACCGTGAATTCACTGTAGATTTCTTTGCCATGGATTTAAACTCGCTGCCAAAGAATGCTTCTTCCTTGAAGTTCTCCAAACACAACGCGCATGTCATGTCCCTCTGTCTGACTCTGCATATCAATCTTGGCTTATCCTTACGGAAAACATCTCAAGCACTTAAAGACCTTTATAACATCAGTATCTCCCATCAGCAGATCGCTAACTATTGCAAAACTGCCGCAGTCTGTATCAAACCTTTTGTCGATCATTATGATTACAAAACAGGAGATGTATTTACTGCTGACGAGACCTATATCAAAGTCCGAGGTATCAAAGCGTATATCTGGTTTATTATGGATGCCGCAAGCCGTTCCATTATCGGATACCAGGTCTCTGATAACCGAAGTGTCGGTCCCTGTATCCTTGCTATGCGGATGGCTTTCCGTCATCTTACAAAACTGCCTAAAAACTTTAAATTCATTGCAGATGGATACAGTGCCTATCCATTAGCTGCCATGGAGTTTGCCAGAAAATTTAAAGATAGCTTTAAATTCAGCATTACACAAGTGATCGGCTTAACCAATGATGACGAAGTTTCAAAAGAATTTCGTCCCTACAAGCAGATGATTGAGCGCCTGAACCGCACTTACAAAGCCTCCTACCGAATCACAAATGGATTTGATAATTATGAAGGCGCCAACTACGATTTAGCCTTATGGGTAGCTTACTATAACTTTTTGCGACCACATAAGCACAATCATTATCAGGTTTTAAACAAAGTTGATATGCTCAATGGTGCCGATAACATGCCGGGTAAATGGCAGCTGCTCATCTTTTTAGGACAGCAAACCATCTTAAACCTTCAAGCTGAAGGCCCTAACTGTTCTTAGATTCCGAGCCTGAGGTAACATATCCAGCCACCGAAAGCACCGCTTTCGGCTTGCCCTTGATGGCACGCAAAAGAACTGCTACACTGCTGTATTCGACGGAAGAAGTTCTAACTGTTCTTGAGTTCTTCGCCGTCGGTGATTTATCTACAGCAGTTCTTTTGCGTGCTGTCAAGGGTGGCGTAAATCTACCTCAAACTAAAATATCTGCAATTTTCAAGGTTCGTCTGAGCCTTTTTCTTTTAACTCAGTTTTTCATAACTCACTTGACACTACCTAGCGGAATGTTGTGACACCCTCTCCCTTAACAC
>URVP01000256.1 GCA_900551345.1 uncultured Eubacteriales bacterium | reverse complement strand
AAAGAAATCCATGAAGGGACATAAAGAAATCCATGAAGGGACATAAAGAAATCCATGAAGGGACATAAAGAAATCCACATCTGGTCATAAAATTATATTGACATATTATGACCTGTAAGCTAAAATAAAGACGAATTAAAAAAGGTAGTAAGAAACAAGTAAAAAGGGGTACTTGCAAATGGCCAGAAAGAAGATCGCACCAATAACCAGTTTAGGAAGCGAGGATAAGCTCACCGTTCAGAAGAGTTTGCCACTCTTCGCACTTTGGCGGTCCGAATTGACACTTGCAGAATTCAAAATCCTCGATACATACCTTTCGAGGATAGACAGTCACAAGCCAGAAAAAAGAACGGTTATGTTTGAAAAAGGGGAACTTGAGAAACTTCTCGGAGTGAAGCGTATAAGGACAGAGGAGCTCGATGAAAGACTAAAACACTTAGGAACTCCTATTAGACTTGATGATAGTACTGCTAAAAACAAACGATTTACAAGAATATCTCTCTTCGAGAAAGCCACCGCCGAACAAGACGATTATGGCCTTTGGCAAGTGGAATTAACCGCAAGTCCGTCTGCTATGAAGTATTTCTTTAATATTGAGAATCTTGGCTATCTCCGTTATAAGCTCCGTTGCATCACATCGCTTACAAGCCGGTACACTTATATCATGTTTATATACCTTGAAGCAAACCGTTTCCGAAAGTCCTGGGAAGTTTCTCTTGATGAACTTAAAGAGATACTTTCATGCGACAAAGAAGAAACTTACAAAGCTTTTAAACGGTTTAATGACTTGATTTTGAAAAAAATACACAAAGAAATGCACGAAAAAACCGAATGCAGATACTCTTACTTTCCTGTTAAAAGAGGGCGATCTGTTAAAGCTATTCGTTTTGAAGTTGAAACCCTTCCGAAGCAATATGAAGCTCCCGAACAGCTTGAAATGCCCGAATTTACTGACTCTGAGCCTGTTTTTGATGTCTCGCAAAGCGAAGCCGAGCGCCGCGATCTGTACCGCGACGCCCTCGCTCCTTACGTGGTTACAGACGATCAAATCGATGAGCTTGTGCAGCTCGCACGTAAGCATATCGATGCGCGTGGCCATTTTACCGGTAGCGATTTGGATCAGCAGATCTATAATTATTTGTTATCCGCAAAACGTCACGCAAAAACAAATGCGCGCGGCGAAATCAAAAATATCTACCGGTACTTGCTGCCGATCATAAAAAGCAATGATATAGGGTGGTGATTATGTGGCTACAGCTTCGTTCAAACCCGGCAATACCGTATATTGGACCGAAATGTGTTCCGTACCTTTTCAGAATTTCATGGTGACCTATCAGGAATTTTGTTCTCACCTTAAAGTCTGAAAACCTGCATAAATACTGGCTTTTTTGATACCTGTAATCAAGAGAAAAATAGACGCCACCACACTTCTTGGTGTAGCATCAGCAATAGGAGTTATCATAACTATTTACTTTTGAAAATCCATATTGTATACTAAATATCAAATACGCAGGACAACGTGGCATAAGGCCGTGCTCCTAGAAAAGAAGAAGAAAAACAACATGGAGAAAATGAAAGATCTGGCATATTATAACGGAAAAATTACCAGCATTGACGATATGATGATCCCGGCCAATGACCGCGGATTTTATTTTGGAGACGGCATTTATGAGGCGGCAATGGTATTTGATTATAAGATCTATGCGCTGCAGGATCATCTGGACCGTATGTTCAACAGCGCAGCCATGCTCCGCATTGAGCTTCCTTATACTAAGGAAGAAGTCGGCGCGCTTCTGACCGACCTGGTACAGAAGCTGGAGAGCAGCTGCCAGTTCCTGTACTGGCAGGTAACCAGAGGAACCTCTCCGAGAAACCATCTGTTCCCGGGTGAGGGCGTTTCCAGTAACCTGTATGTATACAGCAAGCCATGGAAGGGAGTGCAGATGTCCGATGAATACCGTCTCATCAGCATTCCGGATACCCGTTTCTACCACTGTAATATCAAGACCCTGAATCTGATCCCGAATGTGATGGCAGCCCAGCAGGCATCCGAGGCAGGCTGCAATGAGACCGTTTTTGTCCGGGAC
>URVP01000255.1 GCA_900551345.1 uncultured Eubacteriales bacterium | reverse complement strand
CTTACAGACAAAACTTTCACCGCCTTTTTTGCTTTTAAAGCGTTTTAATTATTGCCATTATATCAAATTGGTAGATCCTTTTCAACCATATTTATACTTTTTAATTAAAATACAACATAAAGAGCATAACAAAAGCCGTCCCGGTTAAAGGACGGCTTTTACTGCATCAGATACTTATTTCATTGAATTTTCATAACTTTCAATCATGTTTTTAACCATCTGACCGCCAACAGAACCTGCCTGCTTTGAAGTGAGATCGCCGTTGTAACCTTGCTTAAGGTTAACGCCTACTTCGCTTGCAGCTTCCATCTTAAACTTGTTCATAGCTTCTCTTGCTGATGGCACTAATGTCTTAGCCATAATATGAATCAACTCCTTAATAAATTTGTGAACTTTATCACAATACTATTTTTTACAAAGAAGTCAATTTTATAAGAGGTATTTATTTACAAATAATTGTAAAAATTCGGAAATCAGCCTTTAAGCTCTACACGTCTGATTTTACCGCTGATGGTTTTGGGCATCTCATCGATAAATTCAACGATTCTGGGGTATTTATAGGGAGCAGTCTGTTTTTTAACATAATTCTGTATCTCTTTTTTAAGCTCGTCTGTGCCCTCTGTTCCCTTGGTAAGAACTATTGTAGCTTTAACAACCTGACCTCTTATCTCATCAGGTGCAGCTGTAACTGCACATTCAAGAACATAGGGAAGTTCCATTATAACACTTTCAATCTCAAAAGGTCCGATTCTGTAACCGGAAGACTTGATAAGGTCATCGGTTCTACCCACATACCAGAAATAGCCATCTTCATCTTTCCATGCTGTGTCTCCGGTATGATACACATTATCGTGCCATGCTTCTTTTGTATGCTGCTCATCATTGTAGTATCCCATAAACAAGCCGCAAGGTGCACCCTTGTCAGTTCTTATGCAAATCTCACCAGTTTCACCTACTTTGGCAGGCGTACCGTCTGGCATAAGAATGTCCACATCATACATCGGGCTTGGAGTTCCCATAGAACCGGGCTTAGGATTGGTACCAACAAGGTTACCAACAGTAAGGGTTGTTTCTGTCTGACCAAAACCTTCAAAAATCGTAAGACCCGTAGCCTTTTTCCACTGTACAAGTACTTCGGGGTTGAGTGCTTCTCCCGCTGTATTGCTGTACTTGATTGAAGACAAATCATATTTTGAAAGGTCCTCTTTTATGAAGAAACGATACATTGTAGGAGGTGCACAGAATGTGGTTATATTATACTTTTTAAACATTGGCAAGATTTTATCTGCATCAAATTTATCAAAATCATAAACAAAGACGCAAGTCTCACAAAGCCACTGACCGTAAAGTTTACCCCATAAAGCTTTTCCCCAGCCTGTATCAGAAATGGTAAAATGCACTCCGTCCGGGTCAACATTATGCCAGTATTTTGCAGTTATAAAATGTCCCAGAGGATACTTATGATTATGTTCAGCTATTCTGGGATAACCGGTTGTGCCGGAAGTAAACAGCATAAGAAGCGGATCGCTGCCTTTTGCTGAATCGGCAGTTCTTTCGTACACATCTTCAAAGGCTTCCATTTCCGCATTGAAGTCATGCCAGCCCTCTCTCTTACCGCCAACCATTACAAGCGTATCCACTGTGTCACAATTAGCAGCTGCAAGCTCTGCCTGATGAGCTGTATCTCCGTCCGCCGTACAAACAACAGCTTTTACGCCGGCAGATTTATATCTGTAATCAAAATCATGTTCTACAAGAAGGTTAGTAGCAGGAATTGCAATTGCACCGATTTTATGAAGAGCAAGCATAGAGAACCAGAACTGATAATGTCTCTTGAGAACAAGCATAACCCTGTCACCTTTTTTTATTCCCAAAGATTCAAAATAGTTTGCGGTTTTTGCTGAATATTTACGCAAATCCTCATAAGTAAATTTGCGTTCCTCCATATCATTTGATACATAAATCATAGCTACTTTGTCGGGGCATTTTTTTGCAAGCTCATCTACGCAGTCAAAAGCGAAGTTAAAGTTTTCCGGATCTTTAAAAGAAATAGTTTGAAGAACGCCTTTGTCATCTACGGTAGTATTAATA
>URVP01000254.1 GCA_900551345.1 uncultured Eubacteriales bacterium | reverse complement strand
CATTGGGTTTATCTTTTTCTTTGAAAATACATTCATAAGTTTTGCAAACAATACGCCGCCGGCAGTGTCGAAGATAAATGCAACAAGACCGAGAGCGATAATCAAAAGAGTACTTGGTGTTAAAAATGCAGCAGCTTGCATTTTGGTTGAAATGGTTATACCAAGAAGTAAGGTTACCAGATTAGCAAGAGCGTTCTGTGCTGTTTCTGAAAGTGAGCCAAGTACGCCGCATTCACGGATAAGGTTACCGAACATAAGAAATCCGATAAGAGAAACTGCACGAGGTGCAACAATACCTGTTATGACCGTAACAATGATAGGGAACAAAATTCGTGTTATTTTAGAAACACTTTTTTGTTCATATTTCATTTCTATAAGACGCTCTTTTCTTGTTGTGAGCAGGCGTATAACTGGGGGCTGGACGATAGGAACAAGTGCCATATAAGAATACGCCGCAACAACAATCGCACCTATATATTTAGAGTTTAAGTAATTGGCAACAAATATGGATGTAGGTCCGTCTGCTGCACCTATGATTCCGATAGAAGCAGCGTCCTTTAAATCAAATCCAAAAAGAGCAGCCATGCTCAATGTGAAGAATATACCAAACTGAGCCGCAGCGCCGAAAAGCATAAGTTTTGGATTGGTAAGAAGCGGACCGAAATCTATCATTGCTCCGATTCCTATAAAAAGAAGAAGAGGGAAAAGCTCATTGGCAATACCTGCGTTAAACAGTATGTCTATTACTCCAAGCTCTTTAACACTATCATAAATTTGTGTAACTGCGCCTGACTTAGGCAGGTTAACAAGAATAGCTCCGAAGCCCATGGGTAAAAGAAGCGTAGGCTCCATTTCTTTTTTGATAGCGAGATAGATAAGTAATCCGCCGATTGCCCACATAACAAGCATCTGCCATGTGATGTAGGTAAAGTTTTGATACAGTGATTCCATTTTTGACCTCCGTAATTTTTTAGTTAAATTCATTATTTTTATATTTTATACTATTTCTCTAAATAATGCAAACATTTATTGAAACTTTACAAAAAATTAACAATTCTGTTTTTGTATAAAATTTCTTGACAAATTTTTAAAACAGGGGTATAATATGCAAAGAACTGATGAGATTAGATGAGATTAGATGAGAGTTCTTTGCAGAGCATAATATTACTTATATTGTTTCTTTAATCTTCTGATGTTCACTTCAGAGGATTTTTTCATTTATGTGTAAAAATCCCAATAATAATTTATTTGGAGGTTTTATCATGAAAATCAAAAATGCCAAAAAACTTTTATTCACAACGCTGACTTTTGTCATTTCTCTGCTGTGTCTTACGGCTTGTACCGGACAAGTGGCAGATAATGGTGATAAAGTGTATAAAATCGGCGTTTCTCAATTTGCCGACCATCCGTCCCTTGATAATTGCAGAGATGGTTTTACAGCAGGTCTTGAACAAGAAGGCTTTGTTGACGGAAAAAACATAGAAATTGAATTTCAGTCCGCTAAAAACGATACAAATACCGTTAATCAGATAGCGCAAAACTTTGCATCTATGGGTAAAGATCTTGTTTGCGGTATTGCAACTCCATCTGCTCAGGCTCTTTACACTGCTTGTTATGACAAAGGTATTCCGGTTATTTTTAATGCTGTTTCTGATCCGGTAGCAGCAAAACTTGCTGTATCAAACACAGAGGCTATGGATGGAATTACCGGTGTGAGCGATGCACTCCCCGTTGCTGATCAACTTGAGCTGATAAGAGCCATTCTCCCTGATGCTAAAAAGATAGGTATTATTTATACAACAGGCGAGTCAAATTCGGTAAGTACAATAAAAACCTATAAAGAGCTTGCCCCTGACTATGGTTTTGAAATTGTGGAAAGAGGTATAGGAAATCAGAGTGAACTTGCTCAGGCTGCTGATGTGGTGCTTGAACAGGTTGACTGTATTTCCAACCTTACAGATAATACGGTAGTTGCTGCTTTACCCGTACTCCTTGAAAAAGCACAGGCAAAGAATACCCCTGTTTTCGGTTCGGAAGAAGAACAGGTCAAAAATGGATGCGTAGCTTCAGCCGGCCTTGATTATTTCACTCTCGGTAAGCA
>URVP01000253.1 GCA_900551345.1 uncultured Eubacteriales bacterium | reverse complement strand
CTATAGTAAACGGATACCCTGCAATTGTCATATTAAACTCATAATACGGGTATGAAAATATATAATTAACTGTTATTATTGAAATAACGGTAGCCAAAAAGCCATAAAAATATCCGCCGGTAAATCTTGAAACAAGGAAAACCGCCAAAAGAAAAATCATTGAAACATATGTATCGCCACGGTCGAAAAACCTTAATAATATGCAAATAAAAGTTGCAACAGTCAATATAACACACATAATAAAAAAATCTTTCAGTTTTACCGGCAAACGGTGTAACAGCGTTTTATCAATTCTCATATATATTCACCAACATACAGAATACCACACTTTATAATATTTTTAAAGGGTTTATGACATTTTTTTAGTATTTTATGTCATAAATACGAATAAACAATTTAAAAAACTTAATTCGATTCCGATTTTTGACAAAAAATGTATGTACTTCTTGAAATTATGTGTTTTTTGATGTATAATATTAAAATATGAAGTTAACGAAAGAGGTGCCGTCATGACAGCCATAGGATTTGATAATGAAAAATATCTGCATATGCAGTCTCAGCATATCAGAGAGCGTATTTCAAAATTCGGAGGTAAACTATATCTGGAATTCGGAGGTAAATTGTTTGACGATTATCATGCTTCCAGGGTTCTTCCCGGTTTTCAGCCGGACAGCAAATTAAAAATGCTCCTGCAACTAAAAGACCGAGTTGAAATAGTAATAGCAATTAACGCATCTGATATTGAAAAAAACAAACAACGCAGCGATTTAGGCATTACATATGATCTGGATGTTATACGCTTGATAGACTGTTTTCGTTCAATTGGCCTGTATGTAGGCAGTGTTGTTATGACTCGTTTTGACGGACAAGCAACAGCGATCGCTTTTCAGAAGCGCTTGGAATCATTGGGTATTCGTGTATACCGACACTATTCCATAGAGGGATACCCTTCAGATATTGCTAAGATAGTAAGTGATGAAGGGTATGGAAAAAACGAATATATTGAAACAACTAAAGAACTTGTGGTAGTTACTGCTCCGGGACCGGGAAGCGGAAAGATGGCTACTTGTCTTTCTCAGCTGTACCACGAACATAAAAGAGGCGTTCAGGCAGGTTATGCAAAATTTGAAACATTCCCTATATGGAATATACCTCTGACTCACCCTGTTAATCTTGCTTATGAAGCGGCAACGGCTGACCTTAACGATGTAAATATGATAGACCCGTTCCACCTTGAAGCATATGGCACAACAACGGTAAATTACAACCGTGATGTAGAAATATTTCCTGTAGTTAAGGCAATGCTTGAAACAATACTGGGAACTTGCCCTTACAAATCACCCACAGATATGGGCGTAAATATGGCAGGTAATTGTATTATAAACGACGAAGTAACAAAGGAAGCTTCAAAGCAAGAGATATTACGCAGATATTATACGGCTCTTTGCGACCAACGCAAAGGCACCGGCACAGAAGATATTATATTTAAGCTTGAACTTTTGATGAAAAAAGCGGGAATAACAGTTAAGGATCGCACCGTTATTGGTCCTGCTCTTCAAAAATCAGCTATTACCTCAGCTCCGGCAGCGGCTTTAGAGCTCCCGGACGGAACAATTGTAACCGGAAAAACATCCGACCTTTTGGGAGCGTCTGCAGCAGTACTTCTTAATGCTTTAAAAGCTCTTGCAGGAATTGAGGACAGCGTACATCTGATTTCTCCCGTTATAATTGAACCTATTCAGCATCTTAAAACTGCTCACCTGGGAAACAGAAATCCCAGGCTTCATACAGACGAAGCTCTTATTGCATTGTCAATATGCGCACCAACAGATGCAAATGCTGAACTTGCCATGCAGCAACTTAGCAAGCTTAGGGGATGCGAAGCTCATTCATCGGTTATACTTTCTTCGGTAGATGAAAATGTTTTCCGCCGTTTAGGAGTAAACCTTACATGTGAACCTGTATACCAGGCAAAAACGCCTTCCTCTATGTAAACCATTAAATATAAAACAAAATATGGTCATACTTCTTTGAATTTAACTAAACAGGCTTTTTCTTACGCTTTCGTAAGGCAAGCCTGTTTTTTATGTAAAAAATATCAATTATACAATG
>URVP01000252.1 GCA_900551345.1 uncultured Eubacteriales bacterium | reverse complement strand
TTTGGGTTCTGCATTTGCTGCCGATAACTTTGCCAAAAAGCTTTCGGATATAATTTCTGCAGCATTTAATGTTCCCGCAGAAAATTCAGAAATAATAAATACGGCGGCGGTTATCATTATAACACTTATATTATCATTTTTCACACTTGTTTTGGGCGAGCTTGTTCCAAAACGAATTGCAATGCGCCACAAAGAAAAACTTGCAGAGCTGGTATGCGGCAGCATATCGGCTTTGGCAACCGTATTAAATCCGGCTATTTGGCTCTTGACTGTATCAACCAATGCTGTATTAAGACTTTTGGGTATTGATCCCAACGAAAAGGAAGAACCGGTGTCAGAGGAAGATATTGAAATAATGCTTGATGCCGGTGTTGACGAAGGAACTCTTGATATAGATGACGTGGAATATATAAAAAATGTATTCAGGCTTGATAATCTTACTGCGGCTGATGTTATGACACCAAGAAAATCTGTTGTGTTTGTGCCATACGATGCCAGTGAAAAAGAAATTATACATATAATTGAGCGGGAAGGCTTTTCACGAATACCGGTGTATGAAAGTACCGCCGATGAAATTAAGGGAATCCTTTATACAAGGGATTATTTGTTAAAATACAAAAATTCGGGGTTTGCTTTGGAAAATGCAATGTTTCAACCTTCATACATTCCTGAAACAATGCACCTTGACCAGCTTTTTAAGGATATGCAAATGCAGCACAACCACATAGTTGTTGTTGTGAACGAATTTGGTATTCCGTCAGGTATTGTTACAATGGAGGATATTTTGGAAGAAATCGTGGGCGAAATTTGGGATGAAAGCGATGAAGAATTCGAAAGCATTAAAAAAATTGATAAATCTTCTTACACAGTATTAACCAACGCCTCAACAGAAGCTTTTTTTGATTTTTTTAATATAGCGCCCGATTTAAGTTCTGAAGCAACAACAGTTAATGGCTGGCTTATAGAGCAGTGCGGAAACATTCCGGAAAAAGGTTATTCCTTTGAATACGAAAATATAAACATAACGGTTACAAAAGCCGATGATTTAATGACACACGAAATTTGTGTAAAAACAAATGCAGTTGCAGCAATTTCGGCTGCAAAATAAAAATTGTTGAAAATATATCATATTGTAAACCGGCCAAGCGGAAACGCTTGACGATACACCCCCGTTTGAAATTTCAAACGGGGGTGTTGCTATATAAGGAGGTGTCGTCAATGCAGCAATCAGATATAAGAATATCTACGATAACAAAAACTGAATATTCATAATTTTTGGCGTGGCATATCTGCCTCGCATAGTTATATTCGTTAAGGATATGCCGTGCGGTTGGGAGTGAGATTATGACAGTCATAGAAAAAACAACCGTTCATATTCGACGAAGGGGACGCAGAAAAAGAAAATACCAACGTAAAGCTCCCAAACAATCGGACGACTATCACGACGGACACCTAAAACACGCTGACCGTACAGCCAAATTTACCCGTGTTTTTCAAACGGGCAAGTTTGGCTGTTTTTATTTTCTATGCCTTGTTAAACATAGCCGAGCTCCGCCTAACACCTTTGTGCAAATCTAACAAAATTTACACAAAGGAGCGAAATTATGAAAGTATTTTTTGAAAGGTGTAAAAAACTTGCAAGGTTAACCTCTATAATGGATGTTGAAAGGAGGTGCAACGGCTTTGAAAGATAAAATAACTGCTTTAGAACGACGGATAGAAATGCTTTTCTTTCTCACAAAACAGAGAAAAAGCAGCATTGTTGAATTGGCTGAAAATTATTCAGTCTGTCGAAAAACAGCTTACAACGACATTATGTTTCTAAGTCGTTATGCACCTATATATACGAAAGGCGGAGTAAACGGCGGCGTATTTTTAATGGATGATTACCGCAATAGTATGTTTCTTTATCTGTCTTGTGATGAAGAAGCCTTACTGCATCGCATTATGGCAACACTTCCATTGTCGGAAAAGAACATTGTTGCTAACATCATAAACAAATATTCCCAGCCTAAAACCGCTACATAATCCTTTCGATTACAAAGAAAGCACGCAAGATAACGGCGGTGCAGTATAACGGCAAACAGATACATTCCGATACGGACGAGCCAAGCG
>URVP01000251.1 GCA_900551345.1 uncultured Eubacteriales bacterium | reverse complement strand
GGGAGAGATAATAAACGACGACTCAATGGTAGGTGCAAATTCTTCCGGGCTTGACAATAAGCTTTTGGCATGGGGGTTTAAAAAAGAAAAAAACAAAGCACCCGATATGCCGTCAGAATATACAAGTCTGCTTGAAGCATACGACGGATATTATCTTGGCAACCAAAAGGAAAAGGTACTTTACCTTACATTTGACGAAGGGTACGAAAACGGTTATACCGCTCAGATATTGGATGTGCTGAAAAAAACCAACACTCCGGCGGCATTCTTTGTAACGGGTCCATATCTGGAAAAAGAGGACGAACTTGTACAAAGAATGGTAGACGAAGGACACATTGTAGGCAACCATACGGTAAATCACCCATCCATGCCATCGGTTGATGATGAAACCGTAATAAAGGAAATAGATAATCTAAACAACCTTTTCAAAGAAAAATATGGAAAAACAATGGAATATTTCCGTCCTCCCAGAGGTGAATTCAGCGAACGAACCTTATCCATAACCAAGGATATGGGATATAAAACAATTTTTTGGAGCAGTGCCTATGCGGACTGGGATCCAAACAATCAAAAAGGAGTAGATTATGCATTGGAACAATTTACAAGCCAGCTGCATAACGGTTCCATAATACTGCTGCATGCGGTATCCAAGGACAATGCAAACGCCCTTGAAAGCATGATAAACACGGCAAAAAAACAAGGTTATCGGTTTTTATCACTGGATAAACTGTAAATAAATTATCAGCATATCATCACCCCCTCAGGGGCAAGTTAAATACAGAGCGGCGCACCTGACGGCTGCTCTGTTGGGGGGATGAGAATGGAAAATGGCGTAACAGAAAATTGCCATTATTCAAGAAGATATAAAAAGCCCTTAAGACAGTGTATAAAGGCAATAACTTGTGTATATGCGGCAATTTCTGTTATTACCTTCGGACTTTATTCGGCAATACCTTCAGGAAAGATACTCTTCAGAGGCGATGATTATACATCACCTTTTTACAGTGCAGACGAAGGTGGCAGCTCGGATATTGTTCTTGACGGTAATAACGACCGTCTGACAGCCGATGTTTCTTTATTCGGCAGCTTCCGCTTATGCTCCGCAGCTGAAGGCAATTATAATGTAAATGTAACCGCATTAGGTTTTATACCCGTAAAAACCATGCAGGTTTCGGTAATTCCCCAAAAATATCTGATTCCCGACGGAAGGACAGTAGGGATTAAACTGAATACCGGAGGCATTACCGTAGTTTCCGTGTCTGAAGAGGCAGAAACAAAATCGGTAAGAGATGCAGGTATTTGCAGCGGCGATATTATTTTGGCAGTTAACGATGTAGGTGTAAGCAATGCAGATACCCTGTGTCAAATGATTGACCAATCGGGCGGCAGCCAAGTAAAGCTGACCGTAAAACGAGGCGAAAAGATAACAGAATGTTATGTTACACCCGTTCCCGATGAAAAAGGGGGCTATCGTCTGGGTTTATGGATGAAGGACGGCATTTCGGGAATCGGAACGCTTACCTATTATGACCCGGAAAACAGCACCTGGGGTGCATTAGGACACGGAATAACCGACGAGGATACAGGCGAGCCTGCACAAACGCAGGGCGGGTCTATGCTGTCGGCAGGAATAGTTTCTATTGAAAAAAGCCAATCCGGACTGCCCGGAGAGCTTAGAGGATATGTATGTGAAACGGGAACCGAAATGGGTACAGTTAAAGCCAATAACGAGCTGGGTGTTTACGGCTCGGCACAGGATAGCAGTCTCTTCTCTCAACAAGCACTAAAAGCAGCATCCAGAGATGAAGTAGAAGAGGGCGAGGCTACAATCCTTGCGTCTATTTCGGGCGGCCAACCCGAAAGTTACAGTGTGCAGATCGAAAAGGTCTATCGCAATACCCTATTTCCGGGAAAGGGAATGCTTATAAAAGTCACCGATAAGCGGCTTCTTGACGAAGCGGGGGGTATTGTGCAGGGCATGAGCGGCAGTCCCATCGAACAGGATGGCAAGCTGGTGGGCGCAGTAACCCATGTGCTGGTGAACGACCCCACCCGGGGCTATGGGATTTTTGCCCAGACCATGCTGGAAACAGCGGATATATTGGCGACGCAAGGCAAATCCAATGCAGCCTGATCCGTTAGGATT
>URVP01000250.1 GCA_900551345.1 uncultured Eubacteriales bacterium | reverse complement strand
TAATTACGGCAAGCTGCTCCATGATACGCTGCTTAACCTTCTCAAGTCCGTAATGGTCGTCATCTAAAATCTTTCGTGCCTTTTTAAGGTCAATTCTATCAGGAGTTTTTTTATTCCAAGGCAAATCAAGCACCGTATCAAGATATGCAGTTATTACTCCGCTCTCCTGGCTCATGCTGGATACCTTGGACAGATGGTTAAGTTCTTTAAAAAGCTTTTCTCTTGAATCTTCGGGAATATTTAACTGCTTTATTTTCTTTTTGTATTCCGCTATATCTTCTCTGTCTTCTCCGTAGGCAAGTTCTTTTTGAATAACCTTCATCTGCTCCCGAAGATAATAGTCTTTTTGATTGCGGTCAATGCTCTCTTTAACCTTTTTTCTTATATCATGCTCTATACTCATAATTTCGGTTTCACGCTGCATTATTCTGACTGCCTCATTAAGGCGTTTAAGCGGATCGAGAACCGAAAGAATGTTCTGCTTATCCTCAAAGTTTTTAAAAGCATGGAGTGCAATAATATCTGCAAGTTCGCCGGGATGATTCATGTTAAGCAGTGCAACCGCAGCTTCCGCAGGGACTCTGCCCGAAGAGGTGAAAAACTTATCGAACATATCCTTTGCAATCCGTATAAGTGCCTCATTTTCATCACTGACATCAATGTCCTTGTCATGTACTGCACGCACCTGTGCAGTAAAATACGGCGAGTCACAAGGGCAAAGCATAAGCTTGGCTCTGCTTACACCCTCAACAAGTATACGAATACCGCCGCCGGGCAGCTTGAGAAGCTGCTTAATATCGGCAATAACGCCTATTTTATACAGGTCTTTTGCTTCAGGATTTTCCTCCGAAGCATCCTTTTGAGCTGTCATGAACAATCTGCGGCTGTCAGCCATTGCACGCTCTACGGCAAGAATTGATTTGTCCCTGCCTATATCAAAATGATTAACAGCACCCGGGAAGATGTTTGTGCCTCTCAGTGCCATCATGGGTAATGTTATTGAATTTTTATCTATTGTATAATTTCTCGATGCCAAATTTATACACCTCAGCATTACATATACTAACCCAAATTACTAACAATTGATTATACCAAAAACATTGAATATAATCAAGTAATTTTTTTAACAAATTAATGACAATGCATCAGTTAATTACCCTCTCAGCTGCTATAAGATCGCTCTGCGAACCTGCGTTTAAATCGCTTTTTCCCACGCGTCCCCTGTCGTCAAACACAAGGTCGAACAGTTCCCGGATACTTTTAACACCTTTCACACTGTCAATTTTTGACAGCCGTGCATCTTCCATATTATCAAAGGGAATCACCGCTCTTTTTGCCCCGGCGTCATATGCCGCTTCCAATTTTTGCTTTATGCCGCCAACAGGCCTTACTTCTCCCAAAATGGAAATTTCTCCGGTCAGAACAGTATCTCCGCTGACAGTACAGCCGGTCACGGCAGAATATACGGCGCACAGCATGGCTGTTCCGGCAGAGGGTCCGTCGACAGGTGCGGAGTTGGGAATGTTAATATGAATATCATATTTAGAGCAATCTATATCACAATAATTTTTAAGAACGGTCACAATGTTATCCGTAGCTTCAACGGCACTGCTTCTTTTAGCCATACGCTGACCTCTTGCTTCAAACTCTTCCGACTCTACTATTCCCGACACTTTAAACCTTCCGTTTCCGGGTTCGGCTGACGCTTCAATGTCTATAACGCTGCCGCCTGCTCCCGATACCCCCAGGCCGTGCACCTTGCCGATACGGGTCTTGGGTGTAAGTTTGTTTCTTATCATTCGTGAATATCTGCACGAATCGGCAACCCATTGGATGTCGTTTTGCTCAATTACATACCTACCGGCGCTTTTTGCAATACTTGCAGCCATCTGAACAATATTTACCATATCACGCCCGTTTTGGGCAAAATCCGCAGCATATTTAAGCTGAGCATCATCTACTTTTAAAAACGCTTTTTCAGCCGCTTTTCTTCCTATGGTAACCAGTTCGTCCTTTGTAAGACTTCTGAAAAATATTTCTACGCATCTGGAGCGTATGGCAGGATTTATTTCCTCCGGGCTTCTTGTGGTAGCCCCTATAAGTCTGAAATCGGCAGGGAGACCCTTTTTAAAAGCATAATGAATATGC
>URVP01000249.1 GCA_900551345.1 uncultured Eubacteriales bacterium | reverse complement strand
ACAAAAATGATTTTAAATTGTAAAAATAATAGCGATTTTGGACTAAAGGGGTATGTCTTATAATTGACATATCCCTTGCTTTATGTTATTTTATAATTATACATTTTAAACTTACAGAAAGGGAGAATTTTATGAAAAGGATTGCTTCAATACTACTGTCCGTTATGCTTGTGCTGTCATGCATAAATTTGCCTGTGACAGCAAATGCAGATAATGACGGACAATTTAAATTTGTTAATTATTCACGACAGCTTATGGTCAGCGGCAATCAAATTGTCTATGCGGATGACCCTGATACTGCTATCACCCTTAGAGGAGTTAATGTCCCCAGTATGGGGTGGGGTATGCAGGAACATTTGTATGAATCACTGGTTGAAACATATGATTCATGGAATGCAAATCTTATCCGTCTGCCCATAAATTCGTCTTATTGGTTCGGCGATAAGGACCCCGACACGGGAGAGTATACAGGTACATATGAAAAAAGCGGTGTAACTTATAAAGTGGCAGATTATCGTGCAGGTGTTGACGCCATGGTAAAAGGAGCCGCTGCAAGAGGTAAGTATATAATCATAGATAATCATGGTTATGTTCTGCCCACGCAAGAGCATCTGGATATGTGGCTTGAATTATGCGAGCTGTACGGTAATAACCCTGCTGTGCTTTTCGGAGTGCTGAACGAACCCCACGGTAAAACTTGGGATCAATGGTACTACGGTGACCCGGAAAACGGATATTTGGGACATCAGTATATGGTTGAACAGATAAGAGATACGGGCGCTAAAAATATCCTTATAGTCGGAGGACTCAGCTATGCTTATAATATCGGCGGCGTGCTGGATGTAAGAGACGAATCTACAGGAGCAACTTATGAGCTTACCGACTGCGGCTCAAACGGCGATGCATCAAAGACCGGATACGGCATCATGTATGACACTCATATTTATCCTGTTAAGGGAAATTATTCGTCCTGGGAATCTACAATAGGCGAAATGCGTCTTAAATATCCCATTCTTTGCGGCGAATGGGGATGGGACAGTGGAGATTCCACTATTACCGGCAACAGCTCCAATACTGCAAAATATTGGGAACAGCAGCTTATGAACTGGATGGACGATATAGAAGGTAAATACGGCGGTGTACCTCTTAACTGGACCGCTTGGAATATGCATATGAGCTCTTCCCCTCGCATGATTACCGGCTGGGATTTTAAGCCTACCGCATACCACGGACTGTATGTTAAAAACCGCCTTAAAGGGTATTCTTCCGATGCTCTTTTGCGTGATGAAACAATAACGGCTGATTTTGAAAACACCACATTCAGAAGTTATTCAAAGAGTAATACGGAAAATGTTGTTGAAAACGGAAAGCTTACCGTTTCATACAGCGGTACAGCCGATAAACCAACAGATTTTTATTCCCGTCTTGTTTTCCCCATAGAATGGGACATGAACGGTATACAGACTCTTAAACTTAAACTGAAAGGACCTGCTGGCAAGTCGGCAGATATAGGATTTTACGGAACCGATCAGGAAATTTATACAAAAAACATAACATTTACAGGAGATGTGCAGGAAGTTTCAATAAATGTAGATGAATTTGAATTTAATACTAACTCTTCTAAGGTTGACGGGGAATTGACCCCTGCCATCAACGCTGTATATATAGGTGGAACAGCACAAGAAAGCGGCAGTATAGAAATTACTCAGGTTTCCTTTGTAAAATCCGCTAATCCGGTTATTCAGCCTGTAAAATTACCTCCTGTGGCAGATCAGGATGTATTTTTCGATATGGAAGAGGGAGAGGATACATTTTCAAATTACAGCACTTCTAAAGGTGCGTCAAGTTCTGATGTATTCAGTTATTCTTTTGAAAATACAGTAGGATACGACGGAAATGAAACAACTGCTCTTAACCTTTCGTATGTATACAGCGGCGCATGGAGTGGACATGCCGATTTCACCTTCCCTGACGGTGTTGTGCCTGCGGGAACAAAATATTTTTCAGTTATGATAAAGGGTACCGGTGAAACTTCCCAGAGAATCCAAATCGTAATGGGTGATCATTCGGTATATCCTGAAATCGAAACAGGCGATGACGGATGGCATCAGTATATTTTCGACATATCAGATTCATTACCCGACCCATCCGCGG
>URVP01000248.1 GCA_900551345.1 uncultured Eubacteriales bacterium | reverse complement strand
CCGCTTTCACTGCCGCTTCGTTATATGCCGGTGCCTCCCTTTCTTCAAAGGTGATTGCACCTGTAGGACATGCGGGAAGACAATCACCCAGTCCGTCACAGTAGTCCTCACGCATTAGTTTAGCTTTGCCGTCCACCATACCGATTGCACCTTCATGGCACGCCTGCGCACATAATCCGCATCCGTTGCATTTTTCTTCGTCTATTTTGATTATTCTTCTTATCATTAATATCAGCTCCTTTTATATCTGAATCATATCATGTTTTATCTTATTATTCCGTTGTATTTACAACGAAAAATTAAATTTTTTCTATTTTAAAAATATTTATTACATCCGTATCGGGACAGCAAAATCGAATTTCTCCGCAGGCGGCACGAGGGGGCTCCCCTCCGTATCGCAGTATGTCAATATAAGGGAATGCAACATGCATTGCCATGGGACACAGTTTCCCTCTGTCCGTATCGTAATCAAAGGTGTCTCCTATCTTATGCCCTCTGTGACAGCCACAACTTCCCATCTTATCAATAAGTGTTATTTTAATCTTTGGTTTGCTCATAATAATTTCCTCCCGGTTATATTGACTTTTTTATTAATTATAATATAATGGTGGTAGTAAATCTGTTGTATTTACAACGAAAGGAAACAGATTATGGAAAAATATCTACATGTATTAAAAGAAACGAGACTTTTTTCCGGTGCTTCGGATACTGAAATATCTGCAATGACAGACTGCCTTGGTGCACATGTTCGCCGCTTTAAAAAAGGAGAATATATATACCGTACAGGGGATCATGTACAGTATTTAGCGATTTTAGCAGAGGGAAGTCTTCATATAAGACAGGACGATTATTGGGGGAACGGTAACATTATAAACATAATTCAGCCGGGGGAAATGTTCGGCGAGGCTTATATTGCACCCGACAGCGGTCCTGTTATTAACGATGTTGCCGCACGGCTTGACAGCGTGGTAATCTTTTTTGATGTGGAAAAACTTCTTTCGGTTTGTCCCAATGCCTGCCCGTTTCATTCGCTGATTATCAAAAATCTGTTTTTTATCATATCCGAGAGGAACAGAGAGCTGGTGCAAAAATTGGGTCATATGGCACAGCGAAGCACAAGGAAAAAGCTTATTTCATATTTGTCCGGACAGGCAGCAAAAAACAACAGTTCATCATTTACAATTCCTTTTAACCGTCAGCAGCTTGCCGATTTTTTGGCAGTGGACCGCAGCGCCATGTCCAACGAGCTGTGCAAAATGCGTGATGACGGACTTATCCGGTTTGACAGAAACAGATTTACCCTTCTGTAATTTATAAATTATAATATAAAAATAAGGCTTTTGCAGATGTTTTTTTCTGCAAAAGCCTATTATTTTAATTTACTCTTTGATTTGTATTTCTTTTGGTAATGTCAGTTCGGATTGGGTATCAGCACCGTCCCAAATCATAACTTTTATCTTGTCGGCATCTTCCAAAGTAAATGTGTTTGTAAATATCATGTTGTCGCCTTGTGCTATGTTTTCGGTAAATGTTTCTGTATTTGTGAGTGTGTCTCCTTTATATGCCGCTATGATTATCAGTGCATTGGATACCGAATTTTCTGAGTTAATGTTTATAACTCCGTCCTCGTATGTTATAACAAATTTGCCGTATTCTTCATCATCGCCGCCGCCTTCTGTTATAACATGTGCTACTGCTTTAAGAGTAGGATAATCATATCCGTCTGCTGCGCCTGTTGTCCATATATTGTCAAAATCCCAAACCGTTGTAAAGTATCTTGAGTCGGTCAAAAAGTCCTGCGTTTTGAGGTTATCGGCTGATATTGATGTTCCGGAAGAATTAATACTCGAAGCAGATACGGTTTGCTGATTGTTTTTGTAACACTTTGTTACTGTAGAGCCGCTGTTTTGACCCAGTATGCTGCCGCCGTATCCGCTGCTGCTCTCACTTGCGGAGGAAACATTGCCTATTGACAAAGCAGATTCAATTGAAGAGGACTTGGCAAAGCCGCAAATACCGCCTGAATATGCAGGTGAAACATAAGAGGAAGAGGAGGCGTCGCCCTCTGTATATGAAGTCAGAATTTTACTTCCGTTTTCCATATATCCGCATATGCCGCCCGAATAGGGAGAAGCTGAATTTGTTGCAATGGCTTT
>URVP01000247.1 GCA_900551345.1 uncultured Eubacteriales bacterium | reverse complement strand
CAGCAACTCCTACAAAGCTTTTGCTGTCCACAAGCTGGCGCAGTGCTTCTGTTTCCTCAGGATCAAAACCCGCCTGTTCCATAAGACCTTTGAAATAATCCGCATGGCCTATCTCTATACGGAACTCTGTAACACCCGCAGAAAGAATGGCTTCAATCGTTGCTGCTATAACCTCAGCATCAGCCTCAAGAGAGGTGGTTCCCAGACATTCTATACCTGCCTGGGTAAATTCGTTTTGCAGTGCACCCTGATAAGCACTGCTCATGCAAAAGGCGTTGCCTGTATAAAAAACTCTTATCGGGAATGGCATATGACTCATCTTGGTAGCCGCCGCACGGGCAATACCAGTTGTAATATCAGGACGAAGGGCAAGTATATTGCCTTTTGTATCGATAAACTTTATTAATTCCTGCTTGTCACTGCCTGAAAAAACATTTATGTATTCATATGAAGGTGTTTGCATTTCAAAATACCCATAGCTTTTATAAACTTCGGATATATTATTTAAAACCTTGCGTTTGAGTGCACACTGTTTAGGCAGCGTATCGTTAACACCATCCGGCGTATGTTGTTTTTTATTGGTCATATTTCCCGTGCTCCTTAATAAATATAATCATACATTCTATATTATACAACAAGTCACTTTTGTTTGCAAATAAAATATATAAAAAACATTTATATAGTAATATATTCATAAAAAAATCGTATAAAATATTAATAATTTTGTTTTTGATTTCGTCGAAAAAGATTAATTATTGTTGCTTTTTATTAAATTTTATGCTATATTTTAATTTGAATGATTAAAAAACACATACAGGAAAGGTGATAAGTAAAATGGGTACATTAAAAGGCGCATGTATTATTGGACAGTCAGGCGGTCCTACATCCGTTATTAACGCAAGTGCATACGGTGCAATCAAAGCAGCACTTGACAGCGAAGAGATAACAAAAGTTTACGGTGCTCTTAACGGTATTAAAGGTGTTCTTGATGATAACCTTATTGACATGGGCGCAGAGGATCCTGAAGAGCTTGCTCTTATGAAGTACACTCCCTCTTCTGCTCTCGGTTCATGCCGTTATAAACTTAAGAGTGCAGATGTAGATGACACAGACTATAAGAGAATTCTTGAAATCTTCAAAAAGTATGATGTTCGTTACTTCTTCTACAACGGCGGTAACGACTCAATGGACACATGCAACAAGATTTCAAAGTTCATGCTTGAAAACAATTATGAATGCCGTGTAATGGGTATTCCCAAGACTATCGACAACGACCTGGCAGGCACAGATCACTGCCCCGGCTATGCATCTGCTGCAAAATACATTGCAACATCAGTTATGGAAATCTACCACGACGCTCGTGTTTATGACACAGGCATGATTACCGTAATCGAAGCAATGGGCAGAAATGCAGGATGGCTTACAGCTTCCGCAGCTCTTGCAGGAATCAAAGGCAATGGAGCAGACCTTATTTATCTTCCCGAAGTTGATTTTGATATGGACAAATTCCTTGCAAGCGTAACAGATATTTACAACAAGAACGGTAAATGTATTGTTGTTGTTTCTGAAGGTATTAAGGACAAAGATGGCAAATATATTTCAGAATACGGTGCAGATACAGCACAAACAAAGGATAGCTTTGGTCATGCACAGCTTGGCGGACTTGCTGCTTATCTTGCAAATGTTGTTAAAGAAAAGACAGGTGCAAAGGTAAGAGGAATTGAGCTTTCTCTTCTTCAGCGTTGTGCTGCACATTGTGCATCTCAGACTGATATCGATGAATCATTCTCAGCAGGTCAGGCAGCAGTAACAAATGCTATTGCAGGCATAACTGACAAGATGGTTGGTTTTGAGCGTTCATACGAGAACGGCAAATATGTATGCAATATTAAACTCTTTGACCTTGATATTGTTGCAAACACTGAAAAGAAAGTTCCTCTTGAGTGGCTTAACGAAACTCAGGACGGTCTTAACGAAAAGTTTGTAGAATATGCTCTTCCTCTTATTCAGGGTGAAACGCAGCTCAAAAAAGAGGACGGTCTTCCCAGATTCGTTCATCTTAAAAAGGTTAAAGCAAGTAAATAATCTGACTTTTTAATATATAAGGGCTCTTTGTCAATAGTTGGGGTAAAGAGTTAAAACGGAATTTTAATACAAGCAG
>URVP01000246.1 GCA_900551345.1 uncultured Eubacteriales bacterium | reverse complement strand
TTATCAAGCATTAAAGCAATACGGTCTGCTTTATCTGCGAAATCCCTGTATCCCGGGGCATGTGACAGACTGTCCGCTTTTTGCAGGGATAGAAGGTCGCACAAAAACTCATAGCTGTACATGGAGAGCATTTTTCTTAAACAGATTCTGTCCTCCTTGAGTTTTTCATCGTGCAGCCGTACAAGAGCGCAAACATAACGCTTTGTATGATTGTCTGATTTTAGACGGCTTAAAATCCGTCCTGCCAGCTCCTCTCCCTTTTTCTGATGGCCTTTGAAATGTTCAGTTCCATCAGGGTCGGTAGTTTTGCACAGCGGTTTTGCTATGTCATGAAAAAGCGCTCCGAAACGCAGATTTTTCTTAGGCGGTGTATATTCAAAGGTACGCATGGTATGCTCGAATACATCAAAGCAATGATATTTTGTATTCTGAGAACATTTTATCATTGGGCTTATTTCGGGTATAAACACACTTATTACATCAGCATATCTGCGTATAATGTCAGCACCGCTAATGCCGCATACAAGCTTGGAAAATTCGCTGAGTATCCGCTCGGAAGAAATGCCCGAAAGCAAATCCTTGTTGCGGCGAAGGCTGTCCGAAGTCTCTGTATCTACCTTAAATCCCAGAACTGACGAAAAGCGCAGAGCACGCATAATGCGAAGTCCGTCCTCTTCAAACCGCCTGTCAGGTTTGCCAACGCAGCGTATCACGCCCCGTTTTATATCTTCTCTGCCTTGGAACAAATCTGTAATCCCTCTTTTGGGGCTGTATGCCATAGCGTTTACGGTAAAGTCACGGCGAGCTAAATCCTCAGCAAGAGATTGGGTAAAAGACACATTTTCCGGACGGCGGTTATCGGTATATTTTCCGTCTATGCGGTATGTTGTTATCTCAACATTTTCCCCGTCGATTACAACCGTTACTGTTCCGTGCTTTAGCCCGGTTTCAACAACTGTGTACCCGGAAAACATTTTCTTAACATTATCAGGCAGTGCGTTTGTGGTAATGTCATAATCATGAGGCTGTATGCCCATAATCATATCACGAACACATCCGCCTACAAGATATGCCTCATATCCGTTTTGTTCAATTGTTTTAAGCGTCTTTTCGATAAACAGGGGCAGATTCATATCTTGAATTCCTTTTCTTATTTATACTGATTTCAGCAGCTTTTCTTCGCCCAGACCTCTCTTTTCAAGGGCGTTTCGTGCAGCCTCTTTAATACTGTTTACAAATTTGTCCGTTTCATCTTGTGAAGCGGGCATAAGTGAATAATATATCACATTGTTTCTAAGCTCGGTATTGGAAAGCTGTATGTGATTGTTATAGAAAAATCTGTCGGTAATCTCCCTGCATTCGTCCAACGCACAAAGGACTCCTAGGTTAAATGCCGGAGGCGCAAAAGCTTTATCGAACGGCTGGGCGCAGTCGCCTCTGACCTCAAGCGTACCCCGTCTTGTAATCTCAATATTTTTAAAAGACAAATAGTACTGCATATCAGACGCCGGATGATTTTTAAAATATTCCATAACGGATACCGGCTGTATAAGACCCGACCCATTATAAAACATGGAGCGTCTGCCTATGGCGTCAATTATATCATCGATTGTTTCATATTTTTCATCTACCTTGCCCACATTATCGGCAAGAGAGCCAAAGCCGCTTTTTTCCCACAGGTAATCTCTAAAGCAGCTGCACTTAGGAAACAGTTCTTTTTCCTCTCCGAAAGCAGGAGAATTGGCAAATAAAATCGCCCTTACAAAGTCAAGCCTTGCAAAAAGTGTAAGAGCCGCAGGCAGTCTTTCGATAGGTACATCAAGATGAGTCTGCACCGATGAAAGATATGCGGGAAAATCCGTATAATTATGATAATCCCCACCCTTGTATTGGGAAAGGAAAGAACGAATCAGTCCGTAAATTTCAAAGGAAACAGGGGACGATGAAGTATACTCCATGTTAGGATTTGTTCCACGCCCGCATAAATCATGTCCGTGTTCTTTTAAAAAAGACCGCACCAAGTCCAGCAGCTTATAAAACCTGGAGGAAATTTCGCACAGGTTTAAACCCTTTTCCATGGAAAACTCAAAATTGTTATACGAATTGTCAAATGATAATACATCTTTGTTTTTATCCGAAATAAATACCGGATTGTCTTCCCG
>URVP01000245.1 GCA_900551345.1 uncultured Eubacteriales bacterium | reverse complement strand
AGGCACCCGGGGTTCGAATCCCTGTCTCTCCGCAAAACTAACCGGACAATACCGGACAGTAAGCAGACAAGTCCCACAAATTCAATGATTTGTGGGACTTTTTTTATTCCCTTGTGTCTGCCTTAAAGTACACCTTTTCGCCCCAAAAAGACAAAGTTCGTAACCTAACTCGTACCCCCGACAAACAAAAACGGAAAGGGGGTACAGATTGTCCGAAATTGGCGAAGTCCTGTCGCTATTTGGCTTTCCTGCATAGAACTCATTTTTAGAGAATTACAATAGTTTTGCAATTTAAAAAGTGAGTTATGAAATCGACATTCAACATTTGCTTTTACGCAAAGAAAGACAAGCAGAAAGCCAACGGTGCGTACCCCCTTTTCGCCCGTATCACAGTGGACGGCGTGGCGAGCCGTTTTAATACCAAGCTGGACGTGCTGCCCTCTATTTGGGACGGCAAAATGGGCAAGGCTACCGGACGTACTTCGGAAGCCAGCCGCATAAACCGTATGCTGGACGATATAAACGCATCCTTGAACACCATTTACCACGAAATGCAACGGCGTGACAACTACGTGACCGCCGAGAAAGTGAAGAACGAGTTTTTAGGTCATAGCGAGAGCCACGAAACAATCCTTACCCTGTTCCAAAAGCACAATGACGATGTGAAGCAGTTGGTCGGCATATCCAAGACAATAGCGACTTACCGCAAGTATGAAGTCACCCGCCGCCACCTTGCCGAGTTCATTCAAAGCAAGTACAACGTATCGGACATATCCATTAAGGAGATAAGCCCGATGTTCATTACCGATTTTGAATTGTATTTGCGTACCGCCTGCAAGTGCGGCTACAACACCACCGCCAAGTTCATGCAGTTCTTCAAGCGTATCATCATCATTGCCCGCAACAATGGCATACTGGTGAACGACCCTTTCGCCAGTTACAAAATCCGGCTGGAGAAAGTGGACAGGGGGTATCTGACAGAGGACGAGATTAAAATCATCCTCAAAAAGAAAATGGTTTCCGAGCGGCTGGAACACGTCAGGGACTTGTTCATCTTTGCCTGCTTCACATTTGTTGCACTAATAAATATTACTCTGTAAATCAAAAACTTACTCTTTGTTTTTTGATTAATAGGTAACGGTTTAGAAACCACCCTTCTGCATCGTTCTGCCTTGTTTTCAGTCTATCAAATAGCTCATTAGGTTGATGCAAAGGTATAAAACATTCTCTGAAATACAAGTAATTAAACTGTTTTAAGTAATTTAGACTATTCGTTAACTTGAAAAATAGAATAAATCTTTTAATTTGTAAAAAGATTTGTATGGCTATTTGATAAAAAGGCAGTTACATACTTTCCACTAACAAAAACACCTATCATTATCTAGGCGTTTCCTACTTTCTATTCAATTAACCAAAAGTTACTGATTACTATTGTATTGATCTGCATTGGATAGAGAACGTTATAATATTTTTTTGCAATACATCATGCAATAATAACCCATAAATTCCAAACTCAGGTCTATTTAGTTATTAAAGAAACAAATATCAGACCCAAGTAGAGAGAACTGAAACATTCTTAATTAAAACCCTTACTGGAACAGAGTGTTTTCAGTATTAATGTAAGATGTTTAAAAAGACAATATGATTCCACCATAAGGAATGCAATCTTGTCCTAAATTTACTTTAAATTCTTATCTTATTGACAGATTGATTTGAAAGACAAACGCTTATAGAAGTTTTAAAAAGTTTCGGGTAACGATTTGGAGATTGTGCTAATTTCAGTATTTTACAGCCTCCTACTTATGGAACAACCCTCTTAGGATACAAAGATACAGATATTTTTTGAATAAGCAAATATTTTTATTCATAGAGAAAAAGGCTTCTTCTTATGGAGCATGTTTCAACAGATAAGAACAAGAATATGATACAAAATATTTGCAATAAAAATGAAGGTGTGTCATATACGCGATGCGCCTTTTTTTTTTCGTTGACTATAAAAATCGGCTCATTTTTTTAAGCTGCGATATTTTGAGGATTTCTTTGATTTATGTGTTCGCAACATCTAAATATAGCTACTGTAAGCTCATAAAACAGTCTAATCAGTCAATCCATACCTTCTTTAGCCATTTTTGCACACATCTTTTTTATATTGAAGGCAATGGCAAAGAAGGCAAAGTCC
>URVP01000244.1 GCA_900551345.1 uncultured Eubacteriales bacterium | reverse complement strand
TCCTTATATTTTATATCAGTATCAGGGAAATGCCTTCCAATATCCCCCATGCATGCGGCGCCCAGCAGTGCGTCCATCAGTGCATGAACTGCCACATCCGCATCAGAATGTCCGTCAAGTCCTTTTTCATACGGAATACCCACCCCGCAAAGTATAAGCTTTCTTCCCTCTTTAAGACGGTGTGCATCATATCCGTGTCCGCATCTGTACATGTTTTCAACACCTTTCAATATTAATATGAATATTTTACCATAAAAATAATCCTTATTCAATAATAAAAACTATGGACTTTTTTTAGGTTATGTGTTAAAATACTAAATACTGTAAAATTTATAAGGAGTTGTGTGAAAAGATGACATTTCCTGAAGAAAAAGAGCTGTTTGAAAAAAATAAAAAGGTGTATTCTTCAGCCTTGCTTAAATTTAACGGCATTGATAAAAAGTATGATGTATACAACTGTTCCATTCCTTTTCGCATGAGCGGCAAAACATACATTTATGCGAGAGTGGAGGAGCGTGCAAAATGGGCTCAGTCTCATGTACGCCTTTTTGAGAGGACGGATACGGATGTATACACTGCCGTAAAAAATACAATGATTTATCCTTTGGAAGACCCTTATATTGCTAAAATCGGAAACGAGCTTATTTTAGGAGGTACTCATGTACGCCTTAGCCGTGGTGAGCTGGATACATATTATGCGTATTTTTACAGAGGTACGGATATAGATGATATGACATACTTCACTACAGGACCTGATTATATGAAAGATATCCGTCTTGTACAGCTTAAAGATAACAAAATCGGAGTGTTCTCCCGTCCCAGAAGTGAAGAAATCCGCAAAAAATACGGAAGTGAATCTATTATAGGATTTACAACTATTGACAGTATTGACAAGCTGGACGGTGTTGTAGTGCAAAATGCACGCCCCATAGAAGGGTTATTTGACAATGACGAATGGGGCGGATGCAATCAGGTGTATTGTCTTGACAGCGGACTTATAGGCGTAATCGGACATAAATGCTATAAGAGCAATGACGGGCTTCTTGTGTATACAAATACGGCATTTGTTTTTGACCCCAAAACTCATAAGGTTTTAGAACATAAAATTATTGCCACACGCTCTTGCTATCCGAAAGCTCCTTCCAAGGTTGACAATCTTGCCGACTGTGTATTTTCATCCGGAATAGTAATGCGAAATAACAACCGTGTTGACCTGTACAGCGGTGTGGGCGATACCTGCTGCGGAAGAGTTGTTATTGATTATCCTTTCGACGGTTACGGAGATATAGTGGAATTTTAATTTGTTTGTTTTATGTAATTAATAATCAGCAGTAAAGGGTGTTATTATATGCGCAGTAAAGAGAAAACCAATGAGATGCATCGCAGGGGAAGGATAATATCAGAACTTAAATCACAAATAAAAGAGGATAAGGCAACATTTATAGTGTATTTGGTTCTGCGTATCTTAGTAGTCGTTGCAATGATACTCTCTTTTATAAGCGGACACTATGAAAATGTATTTGTGTGCGTTCTTTCACTGGTGCTTTTTCTTGTTCCTGCCTTTTTTGAAAAGAATTTCGGAATACAGCTTCCGTCCGCTTTGGAAATAATAATCTTGCTGTTTATATTCTCAGCGGAGATTCTGGGCGAGATGGGCAGCTATTATATTAAGTACCCTTTCTGGGATACAATGCTGCATACTATAAACGGCTTTCTGTGTGCTGCAATAGGCTTTTCAATGGTTGATATACTTAACAGAAGTGATAGGTTTAAATTTTCTTTATCGCCCATATATCTGGCTGTAGTTGCATTTTGTTTTTCCATGACAATAGGTGTTTTGTGGGAATTTTTTGAGTTCGGCTGTGATATGATTTTAAAAACCGATATGCAAAAAGACACTGTTGTAAGCTACATTTCTTCTGTTGATTTAAACAGCAGCATGGAAAATAAAGCAGTCGTTATAAAAAATATTACCGATACGGCGGTAAATGGTAAATCTCTGGGAATTAACGGTTATCTCGATATAGGTCTTATTGATACAATGAAAGATTTGCTTGTTAATTTTATAGGTGCAGTGGTTTTCAGCATAATAGGATTCTTTTATGTTAAATCCAGAGGCAAAGGCAATTTTGCAAAACTGTTTATCCCTACGCTTAAAAGAAAAAATAAATAAATTATTTTTAACGCAGA
>URVP01000243.1 GCA_900551345.1 uncultured Eubacteriales bacterium | reverse complement strand
CTTATATCTTCCCACAGTGATTTGTCAATTTGACGCCATTTTTCAGCTGAAAAACTTCTCTTTAGCCCCGGTGCCATGTTTGCGGCTATCATAGCTCCTTCAATCGCCAAAGTGCCCGACCCGCACATGGGGTCAAAGAGAGGACGACTGTCTCCTCTCCACCTGGACAGTTTGATTATGGCAGATGCCAGAGTTTCTCTCAAAGGAGCATCATTGGCTTTTGTTCTGTACCCTCTTTTATACAAAGGGTCACCGCTTGTATCAAGGTATATGCACGCCGTGTCCTTCATTATGGAAAACTGAATCTGATATTTTGCACCTGTTTCGGGGAAGTGCACAACGGCATATGTTTGCTTTAGCTTCTCAACTACGGCTTTTTTTATAATGGCCTGACAGTCAGGAACACTGTGCAGTTTTGATTTAAGTGCATACCCTTTAACGGGAAATGCACAGTCCGAACCAATCCATTTACTCCATTCAATCTTTTTTACGCCTTGGAATAAATCTTCAAAGGTTTCAGCCTTAAATTCACCCAGTTTTACAAGCACTCTTTCTCCCGTTCTGATATTTATATTTGTAACACAAATTGCCTCGTCGTCACCTTCAAAGGTTACTTTACCGTCTTCTACGGCTGTTGTTTCATATCCCAGCCGGCGTATTTCGTCGGCAACAAGCGCTTCAAGACCAAACATGCAAGGCACCGTCAGTAAATATCTGTTCATATTTCCGTTAACTCCTTTTCTGACACAAGTATAACATAAAAAGAACAAAAAAGATATTGTTTATTCAAAAAAAGTGTTGTATAATTAAAACAAGGAGTTGATCGTATGAAGGAAGTGGCAATTACCAAGGAAAAATACGGACAGTTCGGCAATGTAATAAAACTTTCAAACGGCATTATCGAGCTCATGGTTACAATAGATTTTGGACCGAGAATTATTAGATTTGGATTTGTGGGTAAGGATAACCTGCTTTTTGAGGATATAAACGACGATATTCACCGCAAATCAAAGGATATGTGCGTGTTTGGCGATGAGACATGGCATATATACGGTGGGCATAGACTGTGGGCAAGTCCTGAAATCTCTCCGAGAACATATTACCCGGATAATGAACCTGTTGAGTATACCGAAATTAAAAATGGTATCAGGGTTACCCCTCCCGTGCAGAAGTGGTCTAATCTGCAAATGGTTATGGAGATAGTTTTTAAAGGAGATAAAAAAGTTTCCGTAAAACACCGTATTATAAATAAAGGAGCATGGGATATAGAGCTGGCACCTTGGCCGATTACTATTCTCAAAGAGGGCGGTGTGGAATATGTTCCGTTCCCTAAGCGTAAGCCGGAGCTTTTGCCCAACAGAACATTAGGTGTATGGCCCTATACAAATCTTCAGGATGAGAGGATTTCTTTCGGCAAGGAATTTATGAGTCTGCGTCCTGACCCGAGTGTAAGAGGAAAGGTAAAACTCGGTATAAATAATGAAGAGGGCTATGCCATGTATTTTGTAGACGGTGACTTGTTTGTTCTCAGTTATGATACGGTTATTGACGGCTGCTATCCTGATGGAGGAATGAGTTACGAAACCTATACCAAGGATAACATGATCGAAATGGAAACTCTCGGAGAGCTTGAATTGCTTGCACCCAATGAGGGAACTGAACTTACCGAAACATGGCAGCTGTTTGACAGCATACCCCTTCCCCAAAGTGAAAAAGAACTTAAGGAATTGGTAAGCAAAAAGCTCAAAAAATAAATATTTGCAAAAATGGGGTAATGTGTCTGCATATTACCCCTTGACATGCGGGTTCCCGCATGCTAAAATATATTTCCCTTGCGAAAGGAGGGCGGATTTGTATGGCAGATAAAAATAATGCAAGAATAATTGCAGCTAACAAAAAGGCATTTCATGATTATTTTGTTGATGAAAAAATCGAGGCAGGCCTTGTGCTTGTCGGCACTGAGGTAAAATCCGTCCGTGAGGGTAAGGTTAACCTTCGTGACAGCTACGCTTCATGTAAAAACGGGGAAATCTGGGTTCTTAATATGCACATAAGCCCGTATGAAAAAGGAAACATATTTAATCGTGACCCCCTTCGTGAAAGGAAGCTGCTGCTCCATAAAAAGGAGATTAACCGACTTATGGGTCTTTCTTCTCAGCCGGGATTTTCCCTTGTACCTCTCAGCGTATATCTTAAGGG
>URVP01000242.1 GCA_900551345.1 uncultured Eubacteriales bacterium | reverse complement strand
GTACATGATTATTTGATCAATAATATTGGCAAAAGAATAACAATAGAAGACTTATCAAAAAAATATTTAATGAATCCAACCACATTAAAAGAATCATTTAAAAATGTTTACGGGATGTCAATTGCATCTCATATTAAAAAGCATCGGATACAGAAAGCAGCCGAAGAGCTTATTACCACCGACAAAAGCATCTCGGAAATTGCAAACAATGTAGGTTATGAAAATGCAAGCAAATTTTCTGCCGCTTTTAAAGAAATATACAAAATGACGCCAAAAGAGTATAGAAAATCAATTTGACTTTGTAAAGGGATATTAAACGGATATTTTAATTCCCGAAATTTTACAGAGTATTCCCTCTGCTTATAAAAAATATTTTCTGTATAAATTTAATCGGGGCACCTTCAAAGGCGCCCCGATTTTGCTTTATTTAATTTAACCATCCATATTCAAGAGCCGCCTCATGAGCCGCTTGCCGAAGCATATCCATCGTTGTTTTTTCTACTCCTGTTAATTTATATGTATGGTCAAGCACTGAATTGCCGGTCATATTCCAGGCATTCCTGAATTGTAAGCTTGGAATCAAATGTCCGCCCTGTTAGCTGCAAGGCATACACTGCTCTTTTCTGATTGTAATTTGTATTGTGTGTATCAAAAGAAGAATTGGAAATATTAGCCTTGCCGACTATAATGTTTTCTCCGTCCTCACTTGCTATTTTTCTTATATAAGTTGCGGCATTGTTTGCAAAACTGTTTCCGATGGTTAAAAGTCTTATATCTTTACGGTTAAACTGTGTGGGGTCGCAATAATTTTCATAGGTGTCCGTATTCCATACAAATGCACGGAATTTGTCCGTATTGATACGCTGGAAATTGCTTATGGGCATTGAGACGGTGCTATGTCGGCAGAAGCACTGAGATCGCCGTTTGTATAATATTCTACTTTGGTGATAGGTGATGAATCGCAAAAAGCTTCAGCTTTAAGAAGGACATCATCAAGAGTATAGATATAGTCTCCCCAGCAAGGCGATGTCAAATTCACAAAAGGCTTATCATAATAAGGACGAACAGCCCCTCCTTCGGCAAACCGGTATACCTCTTCGCCTATATTGTCAGTTTCCTCCGTACTTCGAGGGGTAACCGCAAAAGCAATAAATTTACCGAGGTCTTCTTCAGTGATCGTATATGTAGAATATGAACCTGCGCTGATCTTTTCGGTTTTAATGACTTCAAACGAAGCAGTAAGATCATAATCATCAGCTCGGTACCAGGTACATGTAGATTGAGCTTCCGGGTAATTTAATCCGTGTGAATAGGACAGATAATTACCGGTAAGTGTTTCAACTACAATTGCTTTGCCCGAAAGGGAAATTTCAGCTGTAGGAAGTACCGGGGCTGTTTGATAATGAATAGTCATGTCATCAATTCCCATCAAACCCTCTTCGCTGAACACGAGACTGCTTATACCGTCAGCAACTGTGTAAACATCAGTGCCTTGTGCATAGAAACCATAAGTACCGGCATCTTTCATTTCATCGGCAGATTTAACACTGTAAGAGAATTTAACGGTTTTTTCGTCCAAATTATATACAAGTTCTATCCACGGCCACCCTTTCATTTTTGTACCGCTGTCGTCATGAAAAACTGCTGAATTGCTTTTTGTTACTTCATCCACATAGCACCCCAAAAGTTGAAACCTTCCTCGGCTGTTACTGTTGGTCATATAATTAAGCTGAGAAACCGGAGATAATTCTTCCGTATAGCCTTCTATAGGCTCAGAGTTAACCGTGAAATAAGTGTTTGTGTTGGTAGCAGGCCTTTTCATTCTAAAATTTATGGTAAGTGTTCCGGATGTTAATTTCTTGGGAAGATTCATGTAAGCTATGGTGTTATTATCCAAAGGCGCATCCTGAGTTGTGGTCAGAGCCCTTGTCGACCCGTTCAGAGGAACTGATGTATCAGATGTTATGTCAGACACAAGCTGTTCCGGAAAAGACTCGGAAAATGCACTTCCGCTTTTCTTGGCAAATGTCCATTGCAAAGCTCCGTTCTTGTAAAGCTCTTTAACTGTATTATCCGTATTCGATTCAACGGTATACTCTCCCGTCTCGAAATCGTCCTGATAATAAATTAAAGATTCGGTTTTTGCTGATGTCTGCGTAACGGTAATTGAACCTACAATCAGCATCATTGTTAACATAATTGC
>URVP01000241.1 GCA_900551345.1 uncultured Eubacteriales bacterium | reverse complement strand
ATACATATGTGCAGGGGCGGTACTGCTGACCCCCCGGTACTGTAAAAAGCTCATAGCCCTGATTTATTATCCTTATGCCGAACCGTTCAAGCGTCTGAATCGTCATATCAATATAGCCCTTGGATTCCAAGGGAGAGGTAATATGTATTTGTGAATCTGTCTGCATCATGGGCAGGGAAAATAAAAGTCCGCTGATATACTGGGAGCTTACATTCCCTTCAATCTCGATAATGCTTTGAGGCTTTCCTCCATGCATGGTGAGAGGTAGTTTGCCGCCGGCGTTTGAATACCTTATACCCCATTTGTCAAACAGCCTGTAGTAGGCGTCCAGAGGTCTTTCGGGCAGTCTGCCGCATCCTGTAAATGTGACAGATGCGCAATGAAGTGCAAGAGGAATCAGAAAACGCAGAGTTGAGCCGCTTTCATTGCAGTCAAGGGTAACATTGTCTATGTTTTTAAGAGTGTTTTCGCCGTTTATAATCAGCGTGTCCCCTTGCTTGTCTATCTTTGCACCCAAAAGGCGCATTGCATTTATGCTTGCGTCTATATCCTGTGAAAAACCGATGTTTTTAATTGTGGAAGTCCCCTTCGCCAGCGCCGCCGCAATTATACTGCGGTGTCCTGCGGATTTGGAAGGAGGCGGACAAATTTTACCTGAAAGTCTGCCGCCGGCTTTTATGGTTGTATTCATAAGCTGATATGTCCTTTCCGTTCTTTGCCATGCTTTTGTATGGGGCAAGCTTTTTTATTTGCTGAGGGAATTAAGATAAGACCCTAATTCGCTGCGGCTTATTTTAACAAGCTTTGACTTGCCTATCTCCTGCGTAGCTGCAATGGTTATCATGTCCCCGTCTGACTTTTTGTCCAAAGCTATCGTACTGAGCACTGCATCGGGGCGTACGGTGAGTTTGTAGGGCAGGCCGTATTTTTTAAGCAATGTAAGTATTTGTGAAGAAGTACCGCTTTCTGTAATGCCCATAGCCTCGGTTATAAGGGTCATATTATACATGCCTATGGCAACAGCTTCTCCGTGGGTATATTTTTTGTAGCGGTAAAACTGCTCCACCGCATGACCGATGGTATGTCCGAAGTTAAGGAGCATTCTCTCCCCCGTATCAAAGCTGTCACGCTCCACAATTTTTCTTTTAATATCGCAGCAGCGGTATACAACTTCCTGACGGTCAAAGTCCTTTTCGCCCAGCATTTCAAAAAGCTCTCTGTCAGCGATGACTCCGTATTTTATTACCTCCGCCATACCGTCGCTGTATGTTCTGCGGTGCAGAGAGTTAAGAAAGTCCGTGTCTATAAACACTGCTTTAGGCTGATAAAAGCTGCCTACAATGTTTTTTGCATTGGGCAGGTCGATGGCTGTTTTGCCTCCCACCGATGAGTCAACCTGTGCCAGCAAGGTTGTGGGCACCTGAATGTAGGGAATGCCGCGCATAAATGTTGCCGCCGCAAACCCGGTAAGGTCGCCTATAACTCCGCCGCCCAGGGCGATTATCAAATCTGAGCGTGTTATGCCCGTTTCCATAAATTTTTCATACAGCCAAAAAAGACTGTCACGGGATTTGGTTTGTTCTCCGTTGGGCAGAACAAGTTTTGCCGAAACAAAACTGTCCAGCTTTTTTGCATACAGCTTGTTTACTATATCGTCGGTAACAAGCACCTTTTTACGGTAGGGTGCAATATATTGGCGAAGAGCGTCCAAGCTGTTATCAAATGTAATATCATAACTGTCTTTATCAAGATTTACTCTTATGGTTTTCATATTCTACAAGCTCCTTATCTTTTTTTACCTTTGTGAATATGCACCGCAGCGTTTGGGTGTCGTCATCTTCAAGAGCGGCTTTTATTCGTCCTATGCTTTTTTCAAAGTCGTCTATAATGTCTAAAAGCTTTTCTTTATTCTGCATAAAAAGCTGAGTCCAAAGCTCGGCGTTTACCTTTGCAACACGGGTTACATCTTCAAAGCTGCCCCCTGTAAAATGCGTGTGTTTTATAAGCAGGGGAGTGTCGCACATGGCAACGGCGATTATGTGGGGCAGCTGGCTTGTATAGGCAATTATCTCATCGTGCTTTTCGGGAGTGGTTCTTGTTATGACTGCCGCTCCCAGAAGGGACGCCATATTTTCTATAAGCTGTATCTGATTTTCAGTTGCTTTTTCGGACGGAATTATAATATAATTTGCTCCGTTAAAAAG
>URVP01000240.1 GCA_900551345.1 uncultured Eubacteriales bacterium | reverse complement strand
AAACCTCCCCATGCTGATAAGGACTCATTGTGCCGGGATCCACATTGATATACGGGTCAAGTTTCTGTGCTGCAACCTTTAAACCTCTTGCCTTAAGGAGTCTGCCCAGCGATGCGGCGGTTATTCCTTTTCCAAGGCCCGATACAACACCGCCGGTAACAAAGATATATTTAGTCATATATTACACCTGCCAATATTTTTTATTTTAAATTAATAACAAAATATTATTTTCCGCTGTCTCCGTAATTAGAAAGAACACGAGCTGACGGGTCATCAACATTGCAGCCCTCCCACTCCTTGTTAGGCATCCAGAAACCAACTATCATTTCACCCTGACCGGGATAATATTTTTCAAAAATCTCACGATACAAAAGTGATTCCTTGGTAAAAGGCCGGGCATGTGTATATTTTTTGCATTTTTCCGTAAATTCTTCATCAGAGTAAAAAGAATTTGCATATTCTTTAAGATAATCAACCATAGAATGACCCACAGCATCTGAAAAAGCAGCTTTTTCACGGTAAAGAATATCGTGTGGAAGATAGTCACCATGCTCAAAAGCATGACGAAGCAAATATTTTCCCTTGCCGTATTTGTTAAGTTTCATTTCGGGATCTATTGCCATTACATATTTTACAAAGTCCAAATCACCGAAAGGGACTCTTGCTTCCAACGAGTTTACTGAAATGCATCTATCGGCACGAAGTACATCGTACATATGCAGCTCCCGTATCCTTTTTTCTGCTTCGTTCTGGAACGCTTGGGCATCAGGTGCATAATCGGTGTATTTATAACCGAACAGCTCATCGGATATTTCCCCCGTCAAAAGCACGCGAATGTCTGTTTGCTCATGAATTGCTCTGCAAATAAGATACATACCCATGCTTGCACGGATAGTTGTAATATCAAATGTACCCAGCAGTTTTATAACTGTTTCAAGAGAAGAAAGCACATCATCTTTTGTAATGATTATCTCTGTATGTTCACTTCCTATATAATCTGCAACTTCTTTTGCATATTTTAGGTCAATTGCATCCTCACTCATACCTATGGCGAAGGTTTTTATGGGTGTTGTACTCTTTTTGGCAGCTATTGAGCAAACCAAGGAAGAGTCAAGGCCGCCGGAAAGCAGAAATCCCACTTTAGCATCTGCAATAAGCCGCTTTTCCACTCCGGCAACCAGCTTATCATGAATGTTTTTACATACGGTTTCTATATCGTCATAGCACACCTTATCCGTTTTGGCAATATCCATATAACATACAAACTCGCCATTTTTGTAATAGTGGCCCGGAGGAAAAGGCATAATTTTATTTGTTAAACCCACAAGATTTTTAGCTTCGCTTGCAAAAATTATAACTCCGTTGTCATCGTAACCGTAATAAAGAGGACGGATACCTATGGGATCGCGAGCTGCAATATATTCTTTGCTGTCACCGTCATAAATTATGCAGGCAAATTCAGCATCGAGCATTTTAAACATATCTGTTCCATACTCTTTATACAACGGAAGAAGAATTTCACAGTCTGAATCACTGCGAAATGTATATTTCCCGGCAAGTTTTGCCTTCATTTTTTCAAATCCGTATATCTCACCATTGCAGACCACATAGCTGCAGCCCAGTCTAAAAGGCTGCATACCCTCAGGAGTCAGACCCATAATGGCAAGCCTGTGAAAGCCCATCAGACCGTCACCGGTATCTATTATTCTTGAATCGTCAGGACCTCTTGAAACAGTTTTTCCAAAGCCCTCTTTAAAATCTGCAAGCTGAGCTGATGCGCCGCAGTATCCCATTATTGAACACATATTTATTACCTCCGGAAATACATAATTCGGGATATGGCTCTCACTGTCCCATATTCGCTGTACCCGAAATTATTGTATTATTTATGTTTTTGCTTTTCTGTTATTCTACATCCTGAAGTGCGTCATAGCCTTCTTCACCGGTTCTTACCTTTACAACATTTTCCACATCGTAAACAAATATCTTGCCATCGCCGATATGACCTGTGTAAAGCACCTTCTTGGCAGTCTCTATAACATTGCGTACAGGCACCTTGCTGACTACTATATCAACTTGGATTTTAGGCAAAAGATTAACTTCAACGGGAATACCGCGGTAATATTCAGGCTTGCCCTTTTGTACTCCGCAGCCCATTACATGAGACACCGTCATACCCGTAATACCGATCTCCATCATTGCTGCCTTTAATG
>URVP01000239.1 GCA_900551345.1 uncultured Eubacteriales bacterium | reverse complement strand
TAATTCATAGTTATCCCACCCTCCAGCGATACTTTAATTTTTAACGGAGAAAACGAGTGCACAACCGCTCCTTTTTTTTATATATCGGACGGCGTAATGCCATGAAATTTTACAAACGCTCTTGTAAAACTATCAGGATTTTCATATCCATACTTTAAGGCTATATCAATTACTTTTCCTTTGCCCAGTGAAAGTTCCTCTGCCGCCAATGTAAGCCGACGATTACGGATATATTCACCTAGCGTATAGCCACAAAGAATACTAAACACTTTCTGAAAATGAAAACTTGACGAAAAGCTTTGTTTTGCAATCTCCTCATAACTCAAATTTTCAGTTAAATGCTCTTCAATATAATCAATAGCCTTTTGAATTCCATCTATCCAATTCAACGCTCCATCTCCTTTCTTAAAAACATTGTATCATCTTTAAATAAAACAAGCACTACTTTTTATGCTTTTAAATGCAGTAAAAATTATTTATTAACTCATATGTCTGAAATTAATGCCCAACTAAACAGTATTTCATTTCAGAAGATGAATATTTAAGCACAAAACAAGCGGCAATTTCGCCTGAAATTTACCGCTTTAAGCTCTCATTTCTATTTTTTGTTTTACACTCATCAGAATTTCTTCAACGGATTTGGATCCATCTATAATATAATCATAATCTTTTTTATCCTCTTCATTAAAAATAAAAAGGTCTCTTGAGCTAAGATAAGTTTTTAATTCAGCAATAATATCTTCTGTACAACCGGTGTTATAATCTCTTATAAGTCTGCGTGCCAAGGCAATATCAGCTGGTGTATCGATAAAAAACGCTGTATCAATTAGGCTCTTTATTCCATATCCCGGCTTTTTTCCAAATGGATAATCAATAATAATAAAATCAAAACAACCCGATTGTATGGCATCATTTATATCATTTTTTATAAGTGTTAAATCCCACTCTTTCGGATCGGCTCCGTTATTCACCCATGTTCCGATATTGCCGGGCTGTTTTGTATATTCATAGTCATCAAAACAAAAAGCAATCGATTTATTTAGATGCTTTTCCAAAAGTTTTGTTACAGTTGTTTTTCCCCCGCCTGTCACAGCAGAAATTGAAATAACATATGGCGTTTTAGTCATGGTAAATTTACCGTCCATTGTATAATTAGTTTAATAACATTATACAAAAAAACATCAAAAATATCAACTGATTAAAAAACAATAAAATTTTATCAAATTCTCGGCAGAAATTCTGGTTATTATTTGAAAAATCCGAAGAACAAAACTTTTTATAGTCTATCATACAGTACACAAAAAGGTTTAAAGTTTTCAAAAATAAGCAAAAATTAATAAAACAAAGCCATATTTTGCATAAAAATACGGCAAGTCAAAAGGCTTGCCGTGACGTGTATACATACTCTTTTTTACTGTTAGGCTTGAACCAATACACAAAAATTGCTTTTATCTTTAGTTTAGAATCAAATATGAGCAACCGAAAAGCGACAGCTAGACTAAACAAAAAATACCACTTGCCTCTAAAAACTCAAAGGTTCAAATTGCAATCTCATTTTCGAAACTAAAACAACTGACCCTGCTTATTGTCGAAATAGTATATTGTTAAGTCTTCATTTGAACCATATAAAAATAAATCTGTATACTGTCGTTCTATTTCTAATCTTTCATTCTCATTAGTTTTCGTAAGCAAATTATATGCACGGTTGCATCGTTCAACCCAAAGATATTTATATCTAGCAGAATCAACTATACGGGGTTCAAGATCAGCAACTGTTTGAATGTTAAAGCGCTGACACCAATGAATATCATTTTTATAAAGCAGTTGCCCTTCTTTACTTACTACGATATCATCTGTATCACAAATAATTGGTATTTTTATGTTATATTGAAACGCAATAAACGCCCGGCTGTGGCCATCTGTAAGAGTGAGTCTTCCATTACCAAAATCATAAACTGAAAGAGGAACACACAAGTCCATATGATTAGCATCCAACCTTTTTTTAATGTTCTCAAGTTTAAATTTGTTTAAGTATAATTGACTAACACCTAATTCCATGGGGAAAACCCACTTTATTCCCGAAAAAGAAAGTTCCATGTTTAACTCCATTATTTAAGCAATATTAAAAAGTCCGACATATTGTGACTTGTCGGACTTTTTGGCTCCCCAAGTTGGACTCGAACCAACGACCCTGCGGTTAACAGCCGCATGCTC
>URVP01000238.1 GCA_900551345.1 uncultured Eubacteriales bacterium | reverse complement strand
ATATTATGCTGTTATCTCCTGTCAGTCCCGATTCAAGAGATCCCACAATCGTCATTGAGCCTATGCAAAACAAAAGGCTTGCAGTGACAAATCCTTGTGCCACAGGAGTTTTGCCTTTTTTATCGAATCTGTTTTGTACAAAATTTCCAAGTGCGTTGATTTTACCGTCTATATCCGCAAGTGTGCCGATGATTACACCGATTATTGTAGAAGCTATGAGCACCAGCACATTTTCTCCCTCTAAAAGCCCATCTATGCCGATATATATTGTGCAAAGTCCTACACCGGTCATAGCGGCTCCGGTTACCTTTTGCGGTATTCCCTTTCTGAATATAAGTCCTATGGCACTTCCTAAAAGTACCGTCAGTGTGTTAATTAAAACTCCCAGCATTTTTTCAGTTTCCTTTACCTTAAATTATATACTGATTTAATTGTAATTTGTTTAAGCAGCTCCTGCGCATCTTTATTCGTTTCAGCTGTTATTATAACGGGATTTATGTCCGTTATGTCAAAATAGTTATCCGACAAAATCATATCAGTTTCCTTAAAGTCTATTTCAACTCCCTGTGCGAAGGTATCAGAGGTTATGCTCAGTACAACCTGATTGTCTTTGTTTTCTGCTTCAACTTTGATTTCCGGATTTTTGTATGCAAAGTATTTGGGTTTTGTAAAAATTAGAGTCTGTTTGGAAATTTCACATCTTTTGTCATCATAATAAACTGCTGTTACAAATCTTTCTTCTTCGTATCCGTCAAGATAAATGTTAAGGTCTTGAGTGAATATATCCTTTGAAGACATCTTTTCAATTGAAAAATCAATTTCGTTTGTATAATATACTTTGTAATCCGTATCCTTTACCTCCAAAGTTACTTTGCCATTTTTTGACTCAAGAGTTTCATTGGAGATATTAACTGTTACCGTTTTGCCCTCCTCGTGAAGAGACATAAGCACGGGGGCAAAAAATCTTTTTGCGCTATAATGCAGTGCCTTCCATCTGCCGTAATAATCTACGGAAGCCCATGATGCTACAGGCCAGCAGTCGTTAAACTGCCAGTAGATACCTCCCATGCATCTGCCTCTGAAACGGCGGAAATGTTCAATTGCATACTTGATTGCGTCAGCCTGAAGAAGCTGAGATGCATATACAAGGTTTTCGAAATCTCTGATATACAGATAATTTCCGGCACAGTAGGTGAGTATTTTACTGTTTCCACTATTACACTTCTGATGATTTTCCATAACTTTTGAAAAAATATTTTGATCGGATTTTTTGCAAAAAGCGTTAATCGTTTTTATATTCGGGAATGATTCAAAACCAAACTCGGAGCAGAAGCGGAAAAAGTGTCTGCGGTATTCTTCAAAAGGAGCGTTTCCGTGCCAAACCGTCCAAAAGTGCACATCACCACTGTTTTCATCGTTGGGATTTACAAAACCGCCTCCGGATGAAGGTGATGATGGCCAATAGAATGTCTGGGGCGCATATTTGCTGCAGATATCCGGTAGCAGATTTTCATATAAGCGAAGATAGTCACTGCGTACAAGCTCGCTTTCTCCGATCCCCCAATTTTTTACGCCCTCTTCCATTTCATTGTTTCCGCACAGCAGGCCCAGACTTGCATGGTGGCGTATTCGTTTTACATTATAAATTGCTTCTTCTTTTACTGTGTTCTCAAAATCCTCACGCATTCTTACATTAATGCAGGCAAACATAAAGTCCTGCCATACGATAAGTCCATATTTGTCGCACAGGTCAAAAAATTCGTCTTCAGGATAATATCCGCCGCCCCAAACTCTTATGCTGTTGTAATTGGCTTTTACACAGTCCATAATTCTCTGCTCTGTAGTTTTTGGGTTTACTCTTGAAAGTATGTTATCCTGCGGAATATAGTCGGCGCCCATTGCGAACATTTTTTCCCCATTTATCATAAAGCAGAATTCATTTCCCCATCTGTCTTTTTCACGGCTTACCGTAAGGGTTCTAAGCCCTATGCTTTTTGTCATTTCATCAATTTTATTACCATTTTTATAAAGCTCAAATTTAACTTCATAAAGATTTTGTTTTCCTAGCCCGTTTGGCCACCACAGCTTGGGAGCGTCTATAACTATGCGGCATTCGCCGTATTTTGCGGAGTATGTTTTTTTGTCAACTGTAATCACGCATTCTGTCTTTGAGTCGTGTCTTTTACGATCAACTTGAATATCTATTATGACCTTACCGTCGGTGTGTGCATGAAGAATAAGTG
>URVP01000237.1 GCA_900551345.1 uncultured Eubacteriales bacterium | reverse complement strand
CCGGAACAATGCAATGGTAGCGCTTTATACCGAAATGATTTTCCCGGATAACGACGTTCGCTTTATAGCGATAAATGATAACATTGATTCTATCAACGGCGACAATGATATTATGCCTTTTAAGAGTGTGGTAAATGAGTTTTATGCGAAAGATATTTCAAAGAAAATTCGTTCCGCATATCGTGTAAGGGCACAAAACGGCGATTTTACAGCGGCATTTGCACCGTATGGTTACAAGAAAGCCCCGAATAATAAGCATAAACTAATTCCTGATGAAAACACGGCTGATGTAGTCAGAAAGATTTTCAAGCTGGCGGCAGAGGGCGTAAGTCCTTATAAAATATCAATGATATTGAAAAAAGAAAAAATATTGATACCGCGTGCTTATCAGGCGTTGGAAACAGGAAGATATAACAACTGTTACGATACCGAGCACCCGTATGATTGGTGCAACAGTACGGTAACTATCATTTTGAAAAACCGGGTTTATTTAGGTCATATGGTAAATAACAAAAGCACGACAAAATCCTATAAGAACAGGAAACTTGTAAAAGTGCCAGAAAGTGAATGGATTGAAGTAAAAAACACACATGAGCCGCTTGTAGATGAAATGACTTGGGAACTTGCACAAAAAACAATCGGAAAAAGAAAACGTCCAATGAGGACGGGGGAAATTCAGATTTTTTCGGGACTTGTCAAATGTTCAACCTGCGGCTGTACGCTTTCGCTTTCAAGACAGAATGACAGGAAAGGAAACGGCAGCTTTGCCTGTTCAAAGTCAAGAAAGAAAGGTAAAGCATACTGCTCTTTTCACTACATTACATATGACAATCTTTATAACATTGTTTTAGATGATATAAAGACACAGGCAAAGGCAGCGAAAAACTTTGAGGCTGATTTTATTGATATGATAGTCAATTTGAAGTTGAAAAAGCAAAAGGAGCAATGTTCTAAAAATGTAAAGAACATCGAAAAAGCAAAGGCACGGCTTTCAGAGCTTGAAAATATTATCAAGTGTTTGTATGAGGATAGGGTTAAGGGCAGAATGACTGACGTGCGGTTTGCGTCCCTTGCGGACGGCTATGAGCAGGAAGAAAATCAAATCCGAAATGATATTCAAGAATGGCAGGGCGAGCTTGATATAATCAGCGATACCAAAGAGCAAACAAAACTTTTTGCCGACAGTGTAAAGAAATACACGGATATAAAAGAGTTGACAGCCCCGATTTTGAATGAACTGATTGAAAAGATTGTTGTGCATGACGCTGAAACGATTGACGGCGTACGGACGCAAAAGATTGAAATATTCTACCGCTTTATCGGATTGGTAAATTAAAAGAGGTTTTGTATCCCTACCAACACATCACTCCGGTTATGTTTGTGGATCCGAGTGGGTTGGATGCGATTGTCATTACAAATGAAGAGTCTGTTCCGTTAGGGCCTTTAGGTACGCAAGGACATACTTCAGCAATATATCAAGATGCTAACGGGGATTGGTATTATACTTATTGGGGAAATAAAGCTGCAGCAGTATTGAAAATACCTGAATATTATGAAGGTGTTGACCAATATGGAAATGTTCAAACAAAGAGAAGCATGGACTCATTAGAAAATTTTGTAGGTGCATTAGGTACCGTTGTTACTTCTAATGGATTGTCTGGTATTACAATTTCATATACGGATGCTACATATGTAGTTGGTGATTTTACAAAATCGATAACAGAAGCACGAAATCAGATAGAATGGGCAGGAACTGCACTGTTCAGTACGAAAGATGGACTAACTAAATTAAATGATGGAAGTGTAATATTTCAAGGTCATAATAGTCCCTATAATTTAGGATATAGAAATTGTTTTGACCAAACATTCGCAGCACTGAGCAAAGGAACACTTGCGGATGGAACGAATGCTGGAGAATATATGAAAAACTTGGGATTTAAAAGCGGTATGATTCCAAATAATGCCATATCTAAATTCAATGAAGTATTTATGAACAGCTCGTTTACATACAGCGGTGCATACTCCGCCCTGTTGAATTACTCGAGATTATATGCGCAAAACAGCCCTTGGGCACAAAAGGCTTCTAAAGCCGCTTATGCGAATGCTGTTATTGGAAAGTGAGGTGCGAATATGTATTACTTTTTAAATTATTTGCCAACTGTCATACAAATTGCTATATTTTTTGAATACCTAATAACTGGGTGTGAGTTTTGTAAATTTATAAAAATTTTATATGTTTCTTTTCTACTTTTTATAAC
>URVP01000236.1 GCA_900551345.1 uncultured Eubacteriales bacterium | reverse complement strand
TGCATGGACAGCGGTAGGCGGTGAAACCCTTGACATTGAAGTTAATGTTATGAAGGGTAAGGGTAATCTTGAACTTACCGGTAACTTGGGCGATGTGATGAAAGAGTCGGCAATAGCGGCGCTCAGCTATGTTAAAGCTAATGCGGACAGCTTGGGAATTGACCCGGATAAGATCGCTGAGTCGGACATACATCTGCATGTACCCGAAGGTGCCGTTCCCAAAGACGGACCTTCTGCCGGTATAACGATTGCTACGGCAATAATATCTGCATTAACCGGGCGTGCCGTTCTTAAGACGGTTGCCATGACAGGTGAGATAACCATACGGGGAAGAGTGCTTCCCATCGGCGGACTTAAAGAAAAATCCATGGGTGCTTATCGAAGCGGTATAAAGAAAATCATTATACCCTCCGAAAATGCAAAGGATCTTGACGAAGTTCCCGGCGTAGTAAAAGATAATATAGAATTTGTTTTTTGTGACGATATGAAAAAGGTCTTGACCCATGCACTTGATTATGAAAATAAGCAGGAAGCGGACAATACCGTCATATTGGGGGACAAGCCCGCAACTTCGGCAGAAAGGGGCGTTGTTCAGTGAATATAAACAATGTGTCAATGGACATATCCGCTGTATCAAAAAAGCAGTATCCCAACACCCGTATGCCTGAATTTGCACTTGCAGGACGCTCCAATGTGGGTAAATCTTCTCTTATAAACAAGGTTCTTAACCGTAAAAATTTTGCCCGTGTAAGCCAGACGCCGGGTAAAACGGCAACGATTAACTTTTATAATATTGATGATAAAATACATCTGGTAGACCTGCCCGGCTACGGATATGCCAAGGTGTCGGATAAGGAACGGCTTAAATGGGCAAATATGATTGAAGAGTATCTGTCAGAAAGAGAGCAGCTTGTGGCGGTTATCCTGCTTGTGGATCTCAGGCACAAACCTACAAATGATGATATTACCATGATGAAATGGGTAAAGGACAGCGGATTTTCTCCGATTGTGATAGGTACAAAGTACGATAAGCTCAAGCCGTCACGCCGTGATGAGCATATATCCCTGGTTAAAGAAACGCTTGAGCTTACGGATGAAGATGTATTTATTCCATTTTCGGCGGTTACAGGGTTTGGCCGTGATGATATACTTGAAATTCTTGAGGAGGCGTGTGATTATGCTGAAAGCACCCAGAGGGACTAAAGATGTAATCCCTTCGGAAATACATAAATGGGAGTATGTTGAAAATATTATGCGTGATGTTTCCCGGCGTTACGGATATAAAGAAGTCAGAGTTCCCGTGTTTGAACATACAGAAGTGTTTCAGCGGGGAGTGGGGGATACAACCGATGTAGTGCAAAAGGAAATGTATACCTTTGACGACCGCGGAGGAAGAAGTATTACTCTTCGTCCTGAGGGAACTGCCGGAGTTGTAAGATGCTATCTTGAAAACAGTCTTAATGCACTCCCTCAGCCCATAAAGCTGTTTTATCTTATATCCTGCTATCGGTACGAAAAACCTCAGGCTGGAAGATTGAGAGAGTTTCACCAGTACGGCGTTGAAGTGCTTGGTTCACAAGAACCTGCCGTAGATGCGGAAATTATTTCTACCGCAGTAGAAATTCTTGACAAGCTGGGTATCGGCAACATCACTCTTAACATAAACAGTGTGGGTTGTCCTACCTGCCGTGCCGAGTACAATAAAAAGTTGAGAAGTTATTTTGAGGGAAAAGATTTGTGTGATACTTGCATGGAAAGACTTGCCAAAAATCCCATGCGAATACTTGACTGTAAATCACCTCATTGTCAGCAGATAGGTGCCGACGCACCCAAGATTGCGGACAATCTGTGCGAAGATTGTGCAAACCACTTTGAGCAGGTTAAAGCTGAACTTGACGCAATGGGAATTGAATATAAAATCGATAAAGGCATAGTAAGAGGTCTTGATTATTATACAAAAACGGTATTTGAATTTGTATCTGACAATATCGGAGCACAGGGAACCGTTTGCGGCGGAGGAAGATATGACGGACTTATTGAGGAGCTGGGCGGAAAACCTGCTCCCGGAATGGGATTTGGTTTAGGTATAGAAAGAGCGCTTATGGTTATGGAAAACTGCGGCGTTGAAATTCCCGCACAAAAAGGTCCGGACATTTTTCTTGTTTCCGTGGGTGAGCAGGCGGAAAAATATGTTACATCACTTGTGTCTGATTTAAGAAAACAGGGAATATATGCAGAGCGTGATCTTCTGGGGCGCAGCGTTAAAGCTCAGATGAAATACGCAGATAAACTGGGGGCATCTTTT
>URVP01000235.1 GCA_900551345.1 uncultured Eubacteriales bacterium | reverse complement strand
GGGCTCGAACCTATGACCCTCTGCTTGTAAGGCAGATGCTCTCCCAGCTGAGCTAAGCGACCAATTGCAACAGCAATAGTTATTATACATATATTACCCGTATCAGTCAACGATTATTACATCTTATTTCTTGTAAATATTTGCAAATAGCTCTCGTTTTCTTTCAAAATCGTCCGTTTTTCTTTCATTTTTTGTTTATTGTAAGTTTTCCCAAATATTATATGCATATATAAACTTACCCAAACATTTCCTGATTATCAAAGCCTTTTACTTCGCATACTTCATTATTGTTTGTTTGGGCAAAAAGCCATTGGAACAGGTCTTTATTATTATATGCATTAATCCATGAATTGTGACCTACACCATCGCATATGGTTAGACGGGCATCTCCTCCTGCGGCGTTAACCGCATCAACCATTTTAACGCTTTCTTCAACGAATACGGTTTTATCCTCACTGCCGTGATATGCCCAGACTTTGATATTTTTCAGTCTCCCTGCATTCCAATACATACCGCCGCCGCAAACCGGTACTATAGCGGCAAAAAGACGGGGCATAGTCATTGCCATCTGCCATACGGCGTATCCTCCCATGCTTGCACCTACAAGATATACCTTTTCCGTCATTATAAACTTGTGACTTACGGCAAATTTGATAAAGTCTTGCAGCTCTTCAAAGATGTCAAACCATGAGTTTGCATAGCACTGAGGAGCAAAAGTCACAGCTTCAAATTCATACTTGCTTGTTATTTCAAAATACGGATTGGAGTAAATCATATTTATATCTGTTCCTCTGCCTCCCGCTCCGTGCAAAAACACTATTAAAGGATATTTTCCATCTTCCGAAAAATCGTCAGGCACAGACAGAATATAGTCTAATTTTTCATGCTTTAAGGTTGTAGTCTTCATAAAATTCAATTCCTTTATATATAATCGATATTCCATTTTAAGACAAAATCAGTTTGTCGTTTAAAATTAAAAGTTCTGTTGCAAAGTTTTTTTATATCGCCGAATATATTGATGCAGTTCAACACAACATATTTTATCTGATATAATACACATAGTTTTCCTTTCGAGCAGCGGCATCTGGCAAAGAGGCATTCGCATAGCCCAATATACAGTGGCCTATCCCTTCATAATCTCCCTCTATACCCAAGGACTTTAAAATTTGTTTGCCTTGTTCGGACTCAAACTCCTCTTTAGCTCTGTGAATCCAGCAGCTTGCAACCCCCTCACTGTGCGCCGCAAGCATCAGATTAGCCATAACAAGGCTTCCGTCATATACATGTGTAGGTGCTGTCTTGTCAGCAAGCACAACCAATACAACAGGGGCTCCGTAAAAGGGATCCGATTGAGTACCCATAATTGCTGCGTTCATTTTGGACAGATTATCCCTCATTTCTTTATTGGTGACAGCTATTATGATAGGTGATTGTCTGCCCATTCCGGTTGCGGCATATGTACCCGCCTCAATTATTCTGTTTAAAACATCTTCCGGTACCATGTCCGGCTTAAAGCTTCTTACGCTCCGTCTGCTTTCGATACATTTTAAAACATCATTCATATATACACTCTCCTATATTTAGAGTTTACGCTGTGGTGTTTGGCAGCAAGATGTATTTATAAATTTAATATAACACAATTTTAGAAAAATGTACAGTATTTTATAATCGATTACAAACATATTCTACTGTCAATTTGGGCAGTCTGTAATTCATTTAAGCTTTATCAAAATATTTATAAAAATAGCCGTATTTTTTTACATAACTAAAGTAAATATATATGATTGTTAAAATCATATTGTCTTTTCTATTGGTATACATATTTCTACAAACCTGCTGCTTTTATCAGTTGCAGGACGCCAATGCAGCAATGCAAGTTCGGGAGCGTCGGCAAACTGATAACCCGACGAAGGCAGCCATTGGGCAACCAAGTTTTTACGAATGCTTATATATTCTTCTTTGGGCTGACTGCTCCGCTTTGTTTCAAATACAACATACTTCTGCTGCGGAATGAGAATTTCTTCATAATCCATATTATCTATAAAGTCAACTCCCGTTACTTCTCGGTTATATAAATTATCTCTTGCCCAATCGTTTAGCTCATTAGCGATATAAAAGTCATACCCATCATCTTTAATATTTTTAACTACACAATAATCTGTATAATAATCAGAAGCAGCTCCTCTTAGAAGCCATTGCTTTGCTCGTGTAGTAGTAAACATTTTTTCTTCTTGTATTGCACGCTGAACTCCAAACGGAACGCCGTAAAAATGCTGTTTATATCCTACCAAAGTGATTTTTGGTTTTTCTTCTATTC
>URVP01000234.1 GCA_900551345.1 uncultured Eubacteriales bacterium | reverse complement strand
AATACATATAGTATTTAATTTTTTATCCCGTTCAACCCTGCATCCCATATGTCTGAGCAAGCTGCACATATTTTCCGAATCAACCAAAGGAGGTGCGTTTTCTATTATACATTCTCCTTCAGCCATTATTGATGCGGCAAGAATGGGCAAAAGAGCATTTTTTGACCCTCCCGCAGTAATTTCTCCTTTTAATGCTCCCCGTGGTGTTATTATATATTTTGACATTTTAACCTCCGCAGTATTATCATAACAAAAGTAAGTTTTTCCTTAAAACACCATATTTATGCTATAAAAAAAGGATTTTGCAAAACAAAATCCTTTTTTTATCAAATATTATTTATTATTCGTTATTCATTGCCGGGAGCTTTATTATAACCTCTGTACCTTTTCCGTAAACACTGTTTATTTCTATTGTTCCGCCATGCAGTTCTATAATTTCTTTTGCAATGGCAAGACCAAGTCCCGTACCGCCCTTATCTCTCGAACGGGCTTTGTCTACCCGGTAAAATCTTTCAAATATGCGAGGCAAATCTTTTTTTGGAATACCTATACCGTTGTCCTTAACTTTGATATATATTTCCTTATACATATAACCTGCAAATATTTCAATACTCCCTCCGTCGGGAGTGTATTTTATTGAATTTGAAATAATATTTACAATAACCTGCTCAATTCTGTCCCTATCAGCCAAAATTTGGGGCATATTGTTAGTGGGCGAGTATGTTATGGTATGTCCTTTTTCTTTAGCGTTTATTTTCATTCTGCTTACAACATCGCTAAGCAGTTCGTCCATGGAAAAGAATGTTTTTGACTTTTCGAGTGTTTCCTTATCAAGACGGGAAAGTGTCAAAAGGTCCTTAACGATTCTCGTCATACGGTCGACCTCACGATTCATAACGCTAAGAAAATGCTTTGCCATGTCAGGGTCTTCCGAAAGGTCACTGTCTATAAGAGTTTCAGCATATCCCCGTATGGTGGTAAGCGGTGTACGAAGTTCATGGGATACATTGGCAACAAATTCCCGCCGCATATTTTCAACGGCGTGAGCTTCGGTAACATCCTGAAGCACCACAACAACACCGGCTATTTTTTCGTTTTCCATTTTAAAGGGGGCAAAATATGCCTTAAGTACCGCATAGGGCGTGGTAATATCTCTTTCTATCGTCTTATAATGTTCAAGGTATATAAGTTCGGGAAGCGAAATGTCAACCGAATTTTCCGTTACAAACCGGTCAAATGTCAACTTATCATTTTCCGAAAGACGCAGCATGCTTACTGCGGCAGGATTTATATGAATTGTTTCGCCCTCCGTATCAAATGCCAGTACACCGTCCGTCATATAGCTTATGATGGTTTCAACCTTGTTTTTTTCCTGGGAAAGTTCAGTCATGGAGGTAGTAATAACCGACGCCATTTCGTTAAATGTTGACGCCAGCATACCTATTTCATCTTTCTCCTGCACTTCAATCTTTGAGTCATAATCACCCTCGGCAAGACGCTGAGCTCTTTTTGTCAGATTAAGAATGGGTCTTGTTATGGTTCCCGAAAGCATCAACCCCAAGAGGATTGCTATAAGTATACCAAAAAACAGGGATTGCAGCGCAATAGTAAAAACTGTTCGGCTAAGGCTGTTAATTTCGCTCTTATTATCTCTCACATATACTATATAATCACCAATGGGTACGGCATAATCCAAATATTCAGAATTAGTATCCGTAGCAGTGCCGTATTCACCGTTAAGTGCGGCGGTTATATTGTCCGTTACGCTGAGTTTGCTGCCTACCTCGCCTTCCGAATCACAAGCAAGCACATTGCATGCGGAATCGAGTATATAATATTTACGGTTTGAATTAATCCCCAGCCTGCCCGAATAAGCCGCCAGCTCAGAACTCATTCTTGTCACGGCGTCATCGGCATAAATACCTGCGCTAAGCGAGCTTATAAGCTCATCGGAAAATGCAGTACTCATCTGATTGCTGAAATCCTTATGATAAAAATCGGTTATGTTTATCTGCAATACCGTTCCGATAATCATCATGGTTGCCACAAGCAGCAATATAAATACGGCTACAAGTTTCCACCGTATACTTTTGAACAGGGGTATCTTCCACTTATTCATTCGTTACAAATTTCCCCTTTAGAAATAATTGTTAAAATCAAAGATTTTTACTTAATATGTCTGCAATTCTTTCGCAGGCATGTCCGTCACCGTACGGATTGGACGCATGACTCATCTTTTCATATTCCTCTTTATCATTAAGAAGAGTACGGAAACTATTGTAAATATTTTCTTCATCAGTTCCCACAAGCTTCAATGTTCCGGCA
>URVP01000233.1 GCA_900551345.1 uncultured Eubacteriales bacterium | reverse complement strand
GTATCAGAAGGGCAAAAATAACTATTTTTTCTGTGTTTAAATAACTGAAGAAACCTTTTTTATTCATTTCAAAAACCTCTTTTTGTACTTTCTTATGATAAAGCACTATTGCCGTAATATAAATCCAAGCCTTCTAAAGTTCCATATGCTGTCAACTATTGCAACCATTATCAGTAATTCAGACAGCAATGGGAAGGAAAACAACGCTATAACAAACAATATTCTCAATATCCATTTAAAAGCAAGGTTTTTAATGTTATATTCAATAAAGTACAGAATCAGCGAAATGCCGCATACGAAAAAGAACGCAGAAATTATTACGGATATGTTTGAAAGGGCGTAGCCTATGGTATCATTTGTTATCAGAAAACTCAAAACCCAAACAAGAATCATGATCCAGCCGCTGCCTCTGCTCATTATAAGGTGCCGTCTGTCAGGAAGCAGAGGAAGGATAATATTGTTCTTTTTCAGTATAAATCTGGCAATGCCGAATGAGGCATATGCAAAAAGTCCGCAGGTAATTATCAAAAATGACGGTATCAATGTTGTAATGTAAGCATACATTACATCAATATATTCTTTAAGGTCCGCTTCGGTCAGTTCTGCAGGAAGACTGCCGCTTACTGTTGTTAAGGCAGAATAGGATATTTCTTTGCACCATGTCATAAACATGTTAATGCTGTCTATCTCATAATACATATTTACGGTAAGAATTGCTATGATTATTGCAACAAGAAAAACTCCGCCGCTGTACAGCAGTACATTTTGCAGTGCCCATTTCCCTTTTATCGACCGGCCCATAACAAAACCTGCAAGTGATGAGACTGCCGCTAAAATACCGGGAGTTATATATATCGTCCCCAGCACGGCATTAAAAGCCAAAGCACACACAAGGGAGATCATAAACGGAATAAGACTTATGGTCGAATCTCCCGTAAGTGCATATGCAGCAGTGCACGCCGTTATCAGAAGCATTATCAGTAAAGCCATGTCGTATAGCGGATACATGGCAAGACATAGTACCGAACTTATTATAATAAGCAATGTTTGTTTCAATTTCATTTTTCGTAATATTCTCCTGTCAGCAGATAATTATACGAAGATAATTATAACATCAAACTATATAAATTGCAACTAAAAAATACATATATTTTATCCCTCTGATATTTAAGCTTAAAAATGATAATCTTTTTGAAGGAATTATTTATAAGTATTGATTTTATTTTGCAAATGTATTAAAATACAAGCATGAGTTAAAAACTTATGAAAGGACATTATTGATATGAAAGGTATAATTAAAGACGATTTTATGCTCTACAGCAAAACGGCACAGAAACTCTATAACGACTATGCTAAGGATATGCCGATTATAGATTATCACTGTCATCTCAGCCCTCAAATGATTGCTGAAAACTACCAGTTTAAAAACATAACTGAACTGTTTTTGGGTGGTGACCATTATAAATGGAGGGTTCTGCGTTCCAACGGAGTTGATGAAGAATACATAACCGGCGGTGCTGATGATTACGACAAATTTATAAAGTTTGCTGAGGCTATTCCCTATACAATAGGTAATCCCATGTATCATTGGACTCATCTGGAGCTTAAAAGATACTTTGATATAGATGAGCCTCTTTGTCCCGAAACTGCAGATATGATATGGAATAAGTGCAATGAACTTCTTGCCCGTGATGATTTCCGTGCAAAAGCACTTATTGAAAAGTCAAATGTTAAGGTTGTATGTACAACGGATGACCCCGCCGATAGCCTTGAATATCATAAACAGCTTAAAGAAGACGGCTTCTCTGTTAAAGTGTATCCAACCTTCCGCCCGGATAAAGCTGTTGAAATAGCAAAGGAAACATTTGTTGATTATATTAATTCTGCGGGTGTTAAAACTTATCAGCAGCTTAAAAACTGGCTTGTAGACAGAATTGCCTTTTTCCATGAAAACGGCTGCCGTTTGTCAGACCATGCCATGGAGGTTGTACCTTACGCAGAGGGCGATGCCTCAAAAGTATTTGACAAGGCAATGAATGGCGAACATATTACAAAAGAAGAAGAATATGCATACAAGACAGATATACTTAAAGCTTGTGCAAAAGAATATACCCGTCTTGGCTGGGCTATGCAGCTGCACATCGGTGCTTTGAGAAATAACAATACAAACATGTTTAAAAAACTGGGACCTGATACCGGATTTGACTCTATCAATGATCTTAGTATTGCAGAGCCTTTGGCACAATTTATGGATTCTCTCGAAAAGGACGATTGCCTGCCCAAAACCATACTTTACACACTTAATCCCAAAGACAACTATGTTCTTGGAACTATGCTGGGCAACTTCCAGAAAGCACCTGTTCCCGGTAAAATCCAGTTCGGTTCGGGCTGGTGGTTTAATGACC
>URVP01000232.1 GCA_900551345.1 uncultured Eubacteriales bacterium | reverse complement strand
GCATAAAAACACCTCCTATGGTTTTTTTACATTATACCATAGGAGGCTCTTTTTTCTATTGTCCGTTTTTACTGGGGCTGTTCAGATGCAGAAGAACCCTCGAATCATTGACACAAATGAGGATTTGGTGTATACTATAAAAAAAGTGGCAGAATTACTTAAGGTTAATAAAAATTATGTCTATGCTTTAATAAATAAGGGGTTGCTAAGATCTACCAAGCTCGGATGTAGGAAAGTAACACGAAAAGCATTGATAGAATTTTTAGAGGAAAATGATGGATTGAATTTTGATGAGATAATAGCTTCAAACCACACTAAATAATGCAAAAAGAAATGTTTTTGTGGGAAAGAAAATCTCGTGGGAAATCCGTGGGAAATCGCAAAATAAGGAGTGTAAAAAAGCCCCGAAACAGCAGTGTTTATGCGGAATTTGAAAACTCGGTTTCAAGACGAAGCAAGACACGGAAAAGGCTTTGAAGGTCTTTTGAAGAGATATTTTGGATAATCGTAAATACAAATAAATACGGTCATATACAGGGGATGAGGCTTCTCATCCCTTGTTTTTATGCGTTTGTGAAAATAATTGCAGTTTTGCAACAGCTATGTTATAATAAACACAATAGAGGGATAAAAGCCTAATAATCGGCTTTTGACTTAATGTGTTTATTGAAACGGTGCGAGGCAAGCCGATTGGCGGCTTGCAATTATGTTATAATAAACACAAATACGGAACAAAAGCCTAATAATCGGCTTTTGACTTAATGTGTTTATTGAAACGGTGAGTGGCAAGCCGATTGACGGCTTGCAATTATGTTACAATATAGTTTAAGAGACAAAACTAAGACAAGACGGACCTGTTTCTATGATGATACTTTTAAAAATAGCTCAGTATCTTGATTGCGATACAAGGGGTATGTGTGAATTTATCAAGGAGGAAAAGCAGTATGAACTTTGCAAGAATACAGGAAAAAAAGCTTAAATATGAACAGAATAAACACAAAATAAGCACCGTTACTCTTTCCTCTTATGAAAAAGATTTTGAACTGACATATACGCATAATTCAACCGCTATTGAGGGCAATACATTAACGCTGATGGAAACTAAGGTGGTTCTTGAAGATGGCATAGCAATCGGCGGTAAAGAGCTTCGTGAAATATATGAGGTCATTAACCATAAAAAAGCGTATAATTATGTAAAAAAATGCATTGCCGAGAAAAAGCAGGGTGTTATAGATAAAATGCTAAAATTTTTTGATAAGTATTTTGGGTTGGTGTAATGAGGTGATTTATAATGGGTGTTAAAAGAGAAACCCTTGAGGGTGGCAAAGTTTTAAGAGTATTGGTTGAGCAATTTAAAAATGACAGAACAGAGCAAAACTTTTTCGGATTATTGCGTTGCCTAAGAGATAGTTTCGTCTGGATTCCTTGCAATGCAGTAGTGAGCGAAGATGATATGGAGCAGTTCCTCAATGCAAAAAAGGGTGATGTTGTTCAAAGCATGAATGATATTAAGCTGGAGCCTGATATCTTGCAAAATGGCGATGAGTTATTCCTTCCGATTTTCTCTAATTGTGAGCAAATGGGTGAAGATTACGGCAGTAGATTCAGCAAGGTAGAAAAACATACCTTTGAAGCAATGAATATGGCTATGGCTCGTGAAAATGTTGTAGGCTTGGTGTTAGATGCGTTTACCAACCCATTTGTTATTGAAAAGGATTTGTTTGAAATAATAGGCAAACTACCTACCAATATTGACGAGGAATAATTTAATACAACAAAAGTTTTGAGAGAATGCAGATTACTTCCATGTTCTCTCTTTTTTCTTATAAGCCTTAAAAATTTTTTGGGGGGTAATTTTAAGGGCTGAATATTTGCAGGTGGTTTGATTGACTTTTGTTTTTGCGTGTGATAAATTTATATATAGCTGAAACAATTAATCGAATACAGCTTCATAACGGTTTGTATTTGAGTATGACAGAAAGAAACGGAAGAGGTATTAGTATGAGAGGCAAAACCTTAAAATCAGTATGCTGTGTATTTTTAATTTCGGTATTGTTAATAGGTTCAGTCTGTGCGGCTGAGGTAAACGGGACATATATATCATCTCGCGGCGCATGTATATTGGATTATCAATCCGGAGAAGTGATTTACGAATATAACGGATATGTAAAAAGACCCTCTGCAAGCATGACAAAAATCATGAACCTTTACTGTGTTTACGAAGCTCTTAAAAACGGTGAAATTACACTGGATACGGTTGTACCTATAAGTGCAAATGTTTATAATAAGGCTCGAAGCGGTGTGTATCAAAGCGTTTATTTAAATTATAATACCGTATATACGGTGAATGAAATGCTTAATATTATGATTGTGTATTCCGCAGGTGACGCCGCAATCGCCATGGCGGAGCTTGTAGGCGGCGGAAGTGAAGCCGCTTTTGTCAGCAGAATGAATAATA
>URVP01000231.1 GCA_900551345.1 uncultured Eubacteriales bacterium | reverse complement strand
GGGTATATATGCCCGTTTGAAAGGGATGATTATATGAAAAAATTACATTTGCTTTGCAATGCCCATCTTGATCCGGTGTGGCTGTGGCAGTGGAAAGAGGGAGCGGCAGAGGCTATATCCACATTCAGAGTTGCTGCTGAATTTTGCGAAGAATATGACGGATTCGTATTTAATCATAATGAAGCTGTTCTTTATCAGTGGGTGGAAGAGTATGAACCGGAACTTTTTGCCCGCATACAAAAGCTTGTAAAACAGGGCAAGTGGAAAATAATGGGCGGATGGTATCTCCAGCCCGATTGTCTTATGCCTTCGGGAGAAAGCCTGCTTACCCAGATAGAGCTGGGACAAAAGTACTTTAAAGAAAAATTCGGCGGTGTATCTGAGACTGCCATTAACTTTGACCCATTCGGTCATACAAAAGGTCTTGTGCAGATTCTTACCAAGACGGGTTATAAAAATTATGTATTCATGCGTCCTTTCGGAAATGAGGGTGACTTTTTGTGGAAAGGCTTTAACGGCAGCGAGGTAAAAGCTCACAAGCTGTGGGGCTGCTATAATTCCCGAAAAGGGCAGGCAGTTTCAAAGATAAAAGGATATATTGAAGCTTTTGACGATATAGATATTGGTCTTTGCCTTTGGGGAGTAGGCAATCACGGAGGCGGACCGTCAAGAAAAGATATAGAAGAAATAGGCGAATATATCAAGCAGGAAACAAACATTGATATTATGCATTCCGATCCTGACAGCTTTTTTAACGAAATTAAAAAAGAAGATCTCCCGGTTGTAGAGAAATCTCTTACCCATTGTTTGGTTGGCTGCTATACCTCCATGGTTCGTGTTAAACAAGCACACAGGCGTCTTGAAAACTCAATTGCCGTAACAGAAAAGCTTATGACTTACACTCAGATGGCAAAAGGGCTTCCATTTGATAAAGAGAATTTTGAAACGGTAAAAAAAGATTTGGCGTTTGCACAGTTCCATGACAGTCTTCCCGGCTCAAGCATCAAGGCGGTTGAAGAAGATATACTTCGCGGCATTTCACATGGTGAAGAAATAGCAGATAAATTGGTTGCCAAGTCATTCTTTAAATTGGCAGAGGGTCAGAAAAAAGCTAAAGACGGAGAAATTCCCATACTTATTTTTAATCCCCATCCTTTTGAGGTCGAGGGAGAATTTGAAGTAGAGTTTATGCTTCAGGATCAAAACTGGAACGAAGGGGAGAAAACAATCGCTCATGTTTATAACGAAAAGGGCGATTTTATCCCGTCACAGAATGAAAAAACGGAGGGCACATTTAACTTGGACTGGCTTGAAAAAGTATCTTTCCGTGCCACTCTTGCTCCTTCCTCAATAAGCCGTTTTGATTGTACTTTAGAAGTTGTAAAAAATTATGATATTGCTCCTTATGAAGAAAACGACAACTTAATCGTTCTTTATGGAAAGGATACAAAAATTGTCATCAGCAAAAAAACAGGACTCATTAACGAATATACGGTAAAGGGCAAGACTCTTGCCGTTGATACGGGTGTGATTGATGCATATAAAGACAATGAAGATCCTTGGGGTATGACGGTAGATTCTTTCCGTGATAAGATAGGAGAGTTTACACTTCTTTCTGACCTAGAAGCTAATGAGTTTATAGGCTATCCCGAAGAAAATATACCCAATGTCAGAGTGGTTGAAAACGGTGATGTACGCACCAAAGTTAATGCTATATTCAAACATAAAAATTCTTTTGCGGTTGTTGAGTATACAGTTCCCAAACATGACAATTTTATCGATGTTAATATAATGATGTATTCAAACGATCCACTGGTATTTTACAAGTACAGGATAGATACTGCTTTCTCTGAAACTGAAGCAGAAGGTCAGACAGTGTTTGGCATTGAACCTCTTGAGCAGGACGGCAGAGAAACCGTTTTCCAAAAATGGTGTTCCCTTTCTGACGGCAATAACAAATTATCTGTGCTTAACTGCGGAATATACGGAGGCAGCTTTACCGATAAATCTATTAATCTTAACTTGCTCCGTACGCCGTTATATTCAGCTCATCCCATTGAGGACAGACAGATTGCACCGCACAACAGATTTTTAAAACATATTGATATGGGAGAACGTATATTTAACTTCCGTATAACGCCTGAAAAAGAGGTTGAATCCTTGGCAAATGTATATAACGAAAAACCCCTTGTTATTTCTTTCTTCCCTTGCGGAACAGGCGAGATGAGCGGTTCTATGATTGAAATTGACAATAAAAATGTAGTTATCTCCGGCTTTAAACCATATAAAACCGGTTATATGCTTCATATGTTTAATTCTTCAAAAGCAGAACAAACAGTTAATGTTAATCTTAAAGGAATAAGCGCACAAGGCGAAATATCTTTTAATCCTATGGAGCTTAAATTTATATATGCAAATAAAAACGGTATAAAGGAAACGGAATTTACTGTAGATTAAGGGGCGGTTCAAATC
>URVP01000230.1 GCA_900551345.1 uncultured Eubacteriales bacterium | reverse complement strand
GGTAAGCTGGCAGAAACACAAAAAGAAAAAAAGCGGTGCAAAATCCGAGCAAAAGAATTATATTGCCAGCGAATTGGGCGGCGGATACCGAATGTGCGAACGTGATGAATGAGGTGAACAGTTAAATGGTTGAATTTATCGCAAAACAATCCCCGGCACGAATCATTGCATTAGGTTTTGCAGCACTGATATTATTGGGTTCTGTTCTGCTTATGCTGCCTTGCAGTGTGCAAGACGGAGCAGACCTCAAATATATAGACTCGCTTTATACATCAACAAGTGCGGTTTGTGTTACGGGGCTGATAGCCGTTGATGCGGGAGATACCTTTACTCCGCTTGGACAGTGTTTTCTTGCAATGCTGATACAATTCGGCGGTCTTGGTGTTACGACCGTAGGTGCGAGCGTTATGCTCGCAATCGGAAAGCGTATAAACCTTAAAGGAAGAACAATTATCCGTGAAGCAATGAATGTAGACTCGGGCAAAGGACTGATAAAGCTAATTCATGGAATTCTGATTGTAACGGTTGTTTTTGAAATGCTTGGGGCAATACTTAGTTTTATAGTGTTTTCCAAAGATTACTCCCCGCTTAAAGCACTGGGGATAAGCTTTTTTCACTCCATTGCAGCATTTAATAATTCCGGATTTGATATTTTGGGAAATTTCCAAAATCTTATACCGTACAAGGATAATGTATTGCTCAATCTTGTGACTTGCTGTTTGATTTTCTTTGGAGGAATTGGTTTTTTGGTTATAAGAGAATTGTGGGTAAGCCGCTTAAGATGGAAAAAACTGTCTATGCATGCAAAGGTAGTATTAACAGTCAGCTTTGTACTGATTGCTGCCGGAACAATACTATTAAAGCTCACAGAAAACATAACTTGGCTTGGTGCTCTTTTTCATAGCGTGTCTGCAAGAACGGCGGGATTTTCAACATATCCGCTCGGTACATTTTCAAAATCCGGATTGTTGGTTCTCACAGTATTGATGTTTATAGGAGCTTCGCCCGCTTCCACCGGCGGCGGAATAAAAACAAGCACATTTTTTGTTCTGCTTCAGGGGATTAGATCATCAGCTACAAATCGTTCCGAAAAAGCATTCAAATACTCAGTTCCTAAAGAGGCATTCAAAAAAGCGGCAGTAATAACTTTTCTTGCTTTGGGCGTTGTGATTTTGGGAACATATATTATGTGCATATTTGAACCTCATCTTGATTTAACGGATATTATATTCGAGATAACAAGTGCGTTCGGAACAGTAGGGCTTTCCACAGGAATAACGCCTGATTTGAGCGTTTCAAGCAAAGTTTTATCCATTATAATTATGTATATAGGAAGGTTGGGGCCGCTCACTATTGCCACCTTATGGCATTTTGCAAAAGGCGAGCGTGTTAATTATCCGGAAGGAAATATAATGATAGGTTAATTAAGGAGGAAAAAATGTTTAATAAAGCAAGACAAAGTAAGACTACATACGGCATTGTAGGGCTTGGACGCTTCGGAAGTGCGCTTGCATTGGAACTTATTCGTTCGGGAGCAGAAATACTTGTAGTTGACCATGATGAGGAAAAGATAAGAGAAATGCGGGAATATACGGAAAACGTTTTTGTTGCTCATTCTTATGATAAAAAGGCTCTTGCCGAAACAGGAATACAAAACTGTGATGTGGCTGTTGTATGCATAGGTGAACATCTTGACACATCTATTCTCACCACTCTAAATCTTGTCGGAATGAAGATACCGCTTGTTATTGCAAAAGCTAACAGCCCTGAACACGGAGAAATACTTGAAAAACTCGGCGCTGATGTTGTGTATCCCGAAAAAGATATGGCAATTCGCCTTGCTAACAGGCTTGAAGCATCAAGTGTAATTGATTTTATTCAATTAAGCGAAAGAATAAATATTTCAAAATTACATATTCCAAAGTGCATTGTCGGGAAAAGTGTACTTGAGGTGAATTTACGACACAATTTCGGATTAAATATAATCGCTGTCGAAAACAAAGGCAGCGTTATAGAATACATAAAACCCGATTACATATTCAGAAATGAAGATATTCTTATTCTTTGCGGCAGCAAAGAAGGTATTTATGCACTTAATAAATGGGTGGAGAAACAATAATAAGGTTGTATGTCAAAAAATTAAAAGGAGATGGTTTGTTTGGATCCTTTACCCCGAAGTATAAAAAAACTTCTGAGTTTGTATAGGGGATTTGATTCCAATGTTTTGCGTAAAAAGTTTCGTTGCTGAACGAACTTAACGGCAAGAAAAAAGGAAAACAAAATGTACTTATAATCAATTCGGAGGTTAAATAATGATTAAACAAATATTACTGCAGCTTGTCTTGATTTTGCTTAATGCGTTCTTTGCTGCGACAGAAATTGCAGTCATATCGCTTAATGAAAAGAAAATAAAGGCAAAAGCTGCCGATGGCGATAAAAAAGCAATTAAAATGCTTAAAATGATAGCCGCACCCACAAGATTTTTATCTACGATACAAATAGGCATCACTCTTGCCGG
>URVP01000229.1 GCA_900551345.1 uncultured Eubacteriales bacterium | reverse complement strand
CGGTACCAATGATATTTATGTAGACGGAAATCTGGACACCAGGGAAATCGGCAAACAAAAAGCCATATCACCCGATTGGATTAACATACAGGGTAATACGGAAAATTCCGATGTAGGATATTACTTCCCGGAAGAAAGCAATATTAACATTTTAAGAGAGCTTAGGGACGGTTCAAATTACGGAATGTATGAAATCCCGTCTTCATACAATTACAAGGAATCCCGTTACTACATGACAATGTGGTATGACCATGGAATTAATCCTGAAAATGAAGGATATGCATATGTTCTTCTTCCCACATATACGGCAGATGAAACAGCAGGATACAGCAAAAATCCAGATGTGGAGATTATTGCAAACAACGACTCGGTTCATGCCGTAAGAGAAAAAAGTCTGGGAATAACCGCCGCCAATTTTTGGGATGACGGAGGAAGTGCGGATGTTATTACCTCTGACAGTAAGTCATCTGTTGTAATAATGAACAAAGCAGGCCAGCTTGAAATTGCGGTTTCCGACCCTACCATGAGCAATACCGGTACGATTACGCTGCAAGTAGATATACCGGTAACTGATGTTTTAGATGCAGATGAGGGTGTTAATGTTATCAGTGCCGATGAAAACGGTGTTACCCTCAGTATTAATGTAAACAAAGCGTACGGGAAAACTTTCAGTGCCAAATTTTCAACAGAAGGGAATGTATACATATTCGCTTACTATTACAAACCCTTAAATACCCTTGTTGATTTATTTATTACCACTGATCCGAATGCTGTTTATACACCTCCTGCCGTAGAAAATACGGCGGATTATGAACTTCGCCGTTTTGTGTGGGAGGATCCTGAAACAATGATACCTGCACAGTAATATAATTTATACGCCGTTACTGACAACGGCGTATTTTTTTACTTACCTATCTCACCGCAGGCGATCTTTTCCCCTGAATTGCCGGATGGCTGAGTACGGAAGTCATCAGATCCTCTGTGAATAACCACTGTTTTGCCGATTATATCCTTTACTCTGAATCTGTCTGTTAAAACGCTCATATATGCGTGACCTTTATTCCCGAAAAGGGGCGGCAGGTCTCCGGCGTGCCGGGGGTGGTCGCACATGTCAGGATTATAATGCCCTTTTGTCATCGGAAAAGCCCCGCCGTCACTTAATGAGCAGGATATTCCGTCGTGTATGTGAAAGGCAAATACCTCTCCGGAGCATTTTTCATCACTGTACGGCAGACCGAAAATTCTTGCCGTTACCAAGACACCGTTTTTTTGCTGTAAAAATGTTACTTTGCCTCTTATTTCGGGGTATGCGTTGCCGCCTTGCAGTGCGGCGGATGCAAAATCATTTCTGTATAAATTCATATTGTCTTTACCCGTCCTTTCTTAAAACGGCTGTCACTTTTATATTATGTTTCAGCAGGATATGCAGGTGTCAAAACTTGTTTAAAGTCATTGACAATCATGGCTTAATATGGTATCATATCATGGAAAAGAGAGAAAGGAGAAAACATATGCACAGTTATACAGAGAATATCACTCTAAACGATTTAAATAATAAAGATATGTTTTTTTGTGGTTTCCACGATATAAGTGTTTACGATAATATCTCCGGTTTTAAATATATAGTTTTTCCCGGTTTCGTTGATGTGCATGTTCATCTTCGTGAGCCGGGTTTTTCATATAAGGAAACTATCGCCGACGGTACAAGGGCGGCGGCAAGAGGCGGATATACCGATGTGTGCTCCATGCCTAATTTAAACCCGGTACCCGACTGTCTTAAAAATCTTAATTTTCAGCTTGATATAATTAACAAGGATGCTATAATCCGTGTTCATCCCTATGCTGCTCTGACTGTTGGTGAACAGGGTGAGGAGTTTTCACAGATTGAAGAAATGCGTCCCTATGTAATCGGCTATTCTGACGATGGCAGAGGGGTTCAAAGCGATAGTATGATGCGCAGCCTTATGGAGCGTGTTAAAAAATCGGGCGGAATAATTGCCGCACACTGTGAGGTTAACTCCCTTTTAAACGGCGGATATATACATGACGGAGAATACGCTCGCCGAAACGGACACAGAGGAATAAGTTCGGAAAGCGAATGGCGTATGATAGAAAGGGATTTAAAACTTGCCAAGGAAACGGGATGCAAATATCATGTATGCCATATTTCTGCAAAGGAGAGTGTATCTCTTATACGCCGCGCCAAAAAAGATGGTGTTGATGTAACCTGCGAGACGGCACCCCATTATCTTGTGATGAACGATATGATGCTTAAAGATGAGGGCAGATTTAAAATGAATCCGCCTATTCGTTCTGAAGCGGACAGGCTTGCACTTATTGAGGGATTATGTGACGGTACAATCGATATGATAGCAACCGACCATGCTCCCCACTCGGCAGAGGAAAAGTCAAAGGGATTGGAAAAGAGCCTTATGGGTGTGAGCGGAATTGAAACGGCTTTTCCCGTTTTATATACCAATCTCGTTAAAAGAGGAATAATATCTTTGGACAGGCTGATATATCT
>URVP01000228.1 GCA_900551345.1 uncultured Eubacteriales bacterium | reverse complement strand
TCTATAAGGGGGCGGATTACTTTGCACCCGTCGATTTCTGTTTTGGGCCGTATACCGGTAAGCCCTGAAAGCCCCGACCCCCGTATAAGATGCATCATAAATGACTCGGCATTGTCATTACTGTTGTGTGCGGTGGCGATAACACCGCCATGATTTGAAGTGATTTCGGCAAAAAAATTGTATCGCACAAATCTTCCTGCCGTTTCCTCCGAAAGTTTGTTTTCTGCTGCGTATTTTTTTACATCAATCTTTTTGCAAAACAGCTCTATTCCCATTTTATCGGTGAGATTCCTAACATATTCCATATCGCTGTCAGCTTCGCTTCTGAGACAATGGTTAACATGAGCTGCTTTTATGTTATATCCCAAGGTATGCAGTGCATGGAGCAGACATACCGAATCAAAACCACCGGAAAGTGCAACGGTTACTAATTCATTATTCCCAATCAGATTATATTTAATAATCGTATTTTTAATCTTATTCAGGGTCGTCATATCTGGTCTCCAGGTTAGCAAACTTTGTATATTGAGAGCGCCATTTGAGTTCTACTTTGCCTATTTCACCGTTACGGTGTTTGGTTATTAAACATTCGGCAATTCCGGGACGCTCAGTTTCTTTATTGTAATAGTCTTCACGGTAAAGCATGAGTACCACATCCGCATCCTGCTCGATAGAGCCGGATTCTCTAAGGTCGGAAAGCATGGGTCGATTTCCTGTACTGGAGCGGGATTCTGCCGCTCTGTTAAGCTGTGCAAGAGTAACTACCGGAACATCCAAATCTTTGGCAAGCAGTTTTAAGCTTCTGGAAATTTCCGTTATTTCCTGCTGACGGTTATCCGATCTTCTGCCGGGAGAGGTCATAAGCTGCATATGGTCAATTATAATCATTCCAAGCCCATGCTCTCTCTTAAGGCGGCGTGTCTTTGCTCTAATGTCTGAAATTGTAGTACCTCCCGTGTCGTCTATGTATATTGGTAGATTTTTTATTCTTTCAATTCCGTCTACCAACTGAATCCACTCTCTGTCCTCCAAATTGCCCGTCTGAATTTTTGATGATTCTATGGCAGTTTCGGAGCTCCATATTCTGTTTACAAGTTCCTCTTTTGACATTTCAAGACTGAATATTGCTATTGGCAAATTTGACGCTTTGGCTGCGTTTACGGCAATGTTCAGTGCAAAGCTAGTTTTACCCATACTGGGACGGGCAGCAATGAGGATAAAGTTTTGCTTATGCAGTCCTTTAAGTATTTTATCCAGGTCAGTAAATCCCGTAGGTATACCTATTATATCGTTTGGCATTGCCGCCATTTCGGCAGCTCTGCTGTAATTTGCGGAAAGAACATCTCCGATTACGGAAAACTCTCTGTTGTCTCTGTTTTCAAGTATCTCAAAAACACGCTGTTCGGCAAGGTCGAGGATTGCTTTTGTTTCTTCTTCGCCCGAATAGCATTTTTGGCTTATATCGTTGCAGGAATCTATCAGCCTTCTGAGTATGGCCTTGTCCGTTACTATCTTGGCATAATGATGCAGATTGCCCGAAGTGTGAACAGCATTGGCTATCTCGGCAAGGTATTCAATACCTCCAACCGCCTCAAAGCTGCCTCTTAATTTGAGCTGCTCGGACAAGGTGATTATGTCAATGGGTTTATCAGCGTTAAACAGGTCAATTATTGCATAAAAAATTTCAGTATGCGCCGAATGGTAAAAATCCTTTGGACTTACAATCCTTATAGCTTCACCTGCCGCATCCTTATTAAGAATCATTGACGACAGGACGGACTGTTCCGCAAGCCGGTTATATGGAATTTGGTTGATTTTATCTTCCATTTAAAATTAAACCTCGCTGATAATTACTTTAATACTTGTGGATACCTGAGGATGCAGCCATATTCCCACGGTGTGTTCACCCAGTGATTTGATTGCTTCCGTCTCTATCCATCTTTTATCCAGGGTAATTCCCTTTTGCTTTTTAATTTCTTCTGCTATATCTTTGGATGTAACCGAACCGAACAGCTTTCCGTTAGCACCGGATTTCGCCTTAATTGTTACGGATATATCCTTAAGTCTTTCAGCCAGGTCTTTTGCCGTTTCAAGTTCAACCTGCTTTTTGTGTGCGATAGCAGACTTTTGCTGGTTAAGCTCATTTATGTTTGATGCGTTTGCTTCAACGGCAAGACCTTTGGGAAGCAAGTAGTTGCGGGCATATCCGTCTGCCACATTAACAGCGTCGCCTTTCTTGCCCGAACCTTTCACATCTTTTGTCAGAATTACTTTCATTTAAATCATTCCTTTCATTCTCTGCTTTTATCTATTGCGTCATGCAGCTGCGCAACAGCTTCCGCTACGGTTACGCCTTTAAGCTGCGCTCCCGCTACGGTCAGATGTCCGCCGCCGCCCAGTTCTTCAAGTATTCTTTGTACATTAACTGTACCTAAAGACCTTCCGCTTATATAAACTGTATCCTGGTGGGAACATACTACAAACGATGCATTGATACCCAGTATATTAAGCAGTTCGTCCGCCGCCTGGCTTATAAGCACATTTGGAGAGGCGGAATCAGTGCTGACATATACTGAAA
>URVP01000227.1 GCA_900551345.1 uncultured Eubacteriales bacterium | reverse complement strand
CGAGTTTCCCAAATATGCGAATGTTTGCCCGGAGCGAACTGCGGAGGATGTGGATTTTCCGGATGCGAAGGCTATGCAAAGGCGATTGTGTCCGATGGAGTTCCTATAAACAAATGTGCGGCAGGCGGTCAGATTGCAGCGGATAATATAGCTGAAATAATGGGCGTAAAAGCCGGTAAAACGGCAGACAAAAAAGCTTTTGTCATGTGCAGCGGAAATAGCTGTTCTGCCAAAGAAAAATATACATATTACGGTGTTAGAACATGTGAAGCGGCAGCAAAGCTTGCCGGCGGACCTAAAGGCTGTGCTTTTTCCTGCGTTGGTTTCGGCAGCTGTGAAGCTGTATGTAAATTCAGAGTCATAAAAATTATAGATAATGTTGCCGTTGTAGACAGAGACAAGTGCAGAGGATGCGGAACATGTGTTTCGCAGTGTCCTAAAAAAGTCATTCAGCTTATCGATACCCACCATCTGTACGCTGTTGCCTGTTCTTCTAAAGATATTGGTAAAGACACGGTGAAAGTGTGCAGTGCAGGCTGTATAGGCTGCGGGCTGTGTGTTAAAAACTGTGAATCTGATGCTATCAGTTTGGTTGATAACCATGCAGTAATAAATTATGAAAAGTGCATTTCCTGCGGAGTATGCGTAGAAAAATGTCCCCGAAAGATAATAAAGATTATGTAATAAAAAGCTCTTGAATTGGTATTAAAACCGATGTTCAAGAGCTTTTTATTTATTTATTTCAATTTAATTCACTGCTTTTATCTTTCTTTTTTGACTTTTTACCTTGAAGAGCACCGCTTGAGTACTTAATCGGTCTGCCATATGCGTCTACATTTGTTTTTCCTCTAAGGTTATTAATTCCTTTTAATATCAATTCGCACATCATTGTAACAAAGCAGCCCAAATATGATAAAAAGTAGTATATAATAGCCCAAAGTGTTATTGTTTTATCCCTAAAAAACAATAAGTCAATCAACAGAAAAAACGCCAGCACTCCTCCGGTTACAATAAGCGTTTTTTTGCAGAAAATACGAATAATTGCACTTATAAGGATTACTGCAAGAGGTATTATTATAACAAGTGCATATATAAACCATTCCTGAACTATTAAGGGCTGTCTGTTCCAAAAATCCAATCCGCTGAATATACTCATTGATTAGCTTTCCTTTCTCATTTCGTCAATCATGCTGCGGTTCATAAGGTCAGCAACAGCATCTTTTGCCGGCTTGTTTTCAAACAAGACTGCGTATGCCTCATTTACAATGGGCATTTCCACATTCATTTTTTTTGCAAGACCGTATGCTGCAATGGTGGTCTTTGCACCTTCAACAACCATTTTTACCTCATTTTGTGCTTCTTCAAGTGTTTTTCCCTGACCGATAAGAATACCGGCACGGCGGTTTCTGCTGTGCATGCTTGTGCAGGTTACGATTAAGTCGCCTATTCCTGAAAGTCCGGCAAAAGTCTCTGCTTTGCCGCCCATTGCAACCCCGAGTCTGGTTATTTCTGCCATACCTCTTGTCATAAGAGCGGCTTTTGTGTTGTCACCATATCCAAGACCGTCTGATATACCGGCGCACAGTGCTATTACATTTTTCAACGCGCCGCCCAGCTCAACGCCGATTACATCAGGATTTGTATAAATTCTGAATTTATCATTCATAAATGCCCTCTGAAGTTTTCTTGCAACAGTCATATCTTCACATGCAATGACATTTGTGGTAGGCAGACCTATCGCTACCTCTTCAGCATGGCTGGGACCCGACATAACAGAAACTATATTCTCAGGTATCAGCTCTTTTACTATCTGAGAAAGGCGGAGGAAGGTGCCTTCTTCTATACCCTTCGATATTATAGTTATAATTTGATTCTTTTCAATACAGCCGGAAAGGGTGGTTGCAGTTTGTCTTATTGTGTGTGATGGAGTAGCCAGAATAACTACCTCAGCACCCTTTACACATTCAGGCATGTCAGAGGAATAAAGAATGTTTTCCGGCATATCCACATTTTCCAGATAAATATGTTTGTGTGTTGTTCTTAGCTTTTCGGCTTCTTCTTCAAAATATGACCACAAAGTTACTTCGTTACCGTTTTCACAGAGAAGCTTTGCTATTGAACTACCCCATGTACCTGATCCCAATACGCATATTTTCATTCCTTTTTACCTCCGATTTTGTTTTCATTGCCTTGTACAAGTCTTACGATATTAGCTCTGTGCGTTATAAAGATTAAGGCTACAATTATAAAAGAATATATAAAATTCGCCATATTACCATCTGTAAAAATATATACCCAAATCGGATATGTTGCCGTTGCTGTCAGTACCGAAAGAGAAACGGTCTTTGTAAAATAAACAATTGGTAAGAATATTATCATAAGTATTATTGCTATTATCCATCCATGAGGAAGAGCTGCCACTGATGCAACAGCAGTTGCAACGCCTTTGCCCCCCTTGAATCCGAAGTATAAGGGGAAGATATGTCCTATTACAACAAAGAATGATGCACAGCACATCCAAGCTACATTATCTGTGTAAAGACGCACAATCACAACTGCTAATATTCCTTTAAGCACATCAC
>URVP01000226.1 GCA_900551345.1 uncultured Eubacteriales bacterium | reverse complement strand
ATATATAACTACCAGCACCAAAAATATACGCGCCCAAAAAACCGCTTCTGTGAGGGCTGTTAGATTTTGCCAAACCGTCAAAAAAACCTACCCACTGTTCTATAACCAACTGGAACTTACCGGGTATATATTTAAATCTCGGTATAACAAATATACGAACGCACAACGCAAACACCAAAATAATCGCCGTTACGGTAACAGCCGAAATAAGTGCAGGATTAACATCTTTTATACCGAAAAAATTTATCCTATGACTTTCATGAAGCACAGCATCACGCATAACTTCTTTTATGGATTCTTCTTTAGGACCTTTATAAGCCAGAATGCTTCCCACAAGGCATGCAATAAACAAGCCTATATAAATAAAAAAGCCTGTTGTTTTTTTCCTGCTGCTGAATATATCTTTGAAAGTCTGAGATATATAAGTGTCGAAAAAGCCTCCTTTTCGAGGACGAAAAGCTTTAGCGATTTTATCGAAAAATCGAATCAGCTGTTCCATGAGCACCTGAAACCTACCCGGCACATATTTAAATCTCGGAATAACAAAAATTCGGATGCAAATTGCAGCAACCAAAAGCACTGCGGTTATACCCACCGCCCATGCAGCTGATGGACTTAAATTTATAATACCTAATAAGCTGACTTTTTCAGATTCCGGCAATGAAGCAGAATTTTTAGAAGCAGCAATTAACCCCAACAGCAACACAAGAAGTACGCAGCCGTACAAAATAAATCCGGTATTTTTTTTCTTGATGCGCATAAATACTCCTTTCTCTGTCGCTGAGTGAAAAAGAAGCTGCATATTTTATAAGTGCATGCTTCCGTCACAATTATTGATATTTAATATCAATCAAATGACAGTCCTTAATTTTATATTTTAACCGTTCTTATAATAATATATATAAAAACAGATTATTTTCAATCTGCCGATTATTGTAGCACTTTGAACTTTCTTTGTCAACGCCATTTTCGACAACTTAAAGGGCGATTTATCACGGATTTTTTACATTTATGCATATATTTCTACCTATTAAATATATAAAGCACTAAAAAACCATCCTCTCTGTCGTATTCCATTATATATAAATACCTAACAAAAAGTGTCATACCGCCTAATGCAGCATGACACATATGAGGGATAAATAATAAATTCAGATAACGGCAGTTTGATAATTATATATTTTGACAATTGTCTTTTGCAGCACCTATAAACCCTTTAAACAAAGGATGGGGTCTATTGGGACGGCTTTTAAATTCGGGGTGATACTGAACCCCCACAAAAAACGGATGGTCTGAAAGCTCGACTGTTTCAACAAGTCTACCGTCAGGTGATGTACCACTGAGAACTAACCCTGCATTTTCCAAAACCGAGCGATAATCATTATTAAATTCGTAACGGTGCCTGTGTCTTTCATTTATCAGAGTTGTATTATAACAACTCTCCATCACAGAACCTTTTTTTATTTGACAAGGATAAGCGCCGAGGCGAAGTGTGCCGCCTTTATCAATATCCTCACTTTGTCCCGGCATAAAATCAATAACCTTATGTTTACTGAGCTCATCAAATTCACCGGATGCAGCCTGCGGTATTCCGGCTGCATTTCTTGCATACTCTATAACTGCTACCTGCATACCAAGGCATATACCGAAATAAGGAACTGAGTTTTCTCTTGCATACTTAGCCGCCAATATCATTCCGCCTATTCCTCTTCCGCCGAACCCTCCGGGTACAATTATTCCGTCCAGTCCCGTAAAGGTTTCTTGGTAATTTGCATCCGTTATCTTTTCGGAATCTATCCAACGAATTTTTATACTTACATTGTGAAAATACCCGGCATGTCTCAAAGCTTCGGCAACGGAAAGATATGCATCATGCAATGCTACATATTTACCTACCAGTCCTATAGTGACACTGTCAGATAAATTTTTTATTCGGTCTACCAGCTGCTCCCACTCACCAAGATTTGGCAGTGGAGCGTCAATCCCCAGTTCTCTGCAAACCACAGAAGAAAAGTTAGCCTTTTCAAGCATTAAAGGTGCTTCATAGAGATTAGGAAGAGTAATGTTTTCGATTACACAATCGGGCTTTACATTACAGAACATGGAAATTTTATTAAAAATAGATTCCTCCAACGGTTCATCACAGCGAAGTACTATTATATTGGGATTGATTCCCATTCCTTGCAGTTCTTTTACAGAGTGCTGAGTCGGCTTTGACTTGTGTTCATCAGAACCTCGAAGAAAAGGTACCAGAGTTACATGGATAAAAAGACTGTTCTCTCTGCCTACCTCCAAAGAAATCTGTCGCACCGCTTCGATAAACGGCTGAGATTCGATATCACCTATGGTTCCGCCAATTTCAGTTATAACCACATCTGCGTCTGTCTTTCTTCCTACGCTATATACAAATTCTTTGATTTCATTTGTAATATGAGGGATAACCTGAACCGTAGAGCCCAGATATTCGCCTCTGCGTTCTTTGTTAAGTACATTCCAATAAACTTTTCCGGTGGTTAAATTGGAATATTTATTTAAGTTTTCATCTATAAATCTTTCATAATGTCCCAAGTCCAGGTCTGTTTCCGCAC
>URVP01000225.1 GCA_900551345.1 uncultured Eubacteriales bacterium | reverse complement strand
ATTTCGTCGTAACCCTCGATAACAAAGTCAAAAATCTTTCCTTTCATCTGTTCGGCCTTTGCCGCCGCTATGTCATATTGCATCATCATTAAAGCGTCCCGTCTGCTTTGCTTTGTTTCTTCGGGTATCTGGTCAGGCATATTGGCAGCCGGTGTGTCCTCTTCGCATGAATATGCAAAAACACCCAGACGGTCAAATTCCATCTCGTTTATAAATTCACACATAGCGTCAAACTCTTCCCCCGTTTCGCCGGGAAATCCGGTTATAAGGGTGGTTCGTATAACAATACCCGGAATTTTATCACGCAGTTTTTTTACAAGAGAAGCTATTTCCGCTTTGGTACTTCTTCTGCCCATGAGTTTTAAAATACGATCCTCCGTATGCTGAATGGGCAGGTCAATATATTTACATATCTTATCCTGATTTGCAATTGTATCGATCAGTTTGTCGGTTACACGCTCGGGATAGCAGTACTGCAGCCTTATCCATGTAAAATTAAGCTTGCAAAGCTCGTCAAGAAGCTGAGGCAATCTTTGCTCGCCGTACAGGTCAACTCCGTAATTGGTGGTGTCCTGTGCAATGACTACCAGTTCTTTAACTCCGCTGTCTGACAAGGTTTTTGCTTCTTTTATTATATCTTCCATGGGTCTTGAGATATATCTGCCCCTGATGGAGGGAATAACGCAATATGTGCAGTGGTTATCACAGCCTTCAGCTATCTTAATGTAAGCCGTGTAGGAGGGAGTGGACAGGATTCTGCTGCCGTCTGTTTGCCATTCATCTTCAATTACGCACCGACTGCCCTCCATTGCAGATACTACTGCCTTTGTAAGGTCGGCGCCTATGGAAGCAACCCCATCAACTTCGGGCATCTCTCTTAAAATCTGCTCCTTATATCTTTGCGCCATACAGCCCGTTACGATAAGAGCTTTGCAATTGCCCTTTTTCAGCTGTCCCAGTTCTATTATCATTTCTATGCTTTCCATCTTGGCATCTTCAATAAAGCAGCATGTGTTTACGATTATTACCTCAGCTTCCGATTCGTCATCGGTGAGAGTATAACCTCTGTTTTTCAGTGCCGACATTATAACTTCCGAATCTACCAGGTTTTTTGAACAACCCAGCGATACAATACAAACTTTATACATACAATCATTCCCGTTTAATTATTTTTGCAGCGTTTCTTCATATTCTTTTACCGCTTTTATTATTTCGTTTATTCCGTAGCCTCGCCGCTGAAGAAAGGCAATAAGGCGGTTTCTCTGCTTAGGGTCGCTTATGTCAAGTCCTGCCGCTTTTTTCTCGGTCAAGGCTGAAAGGGGCGAATAAAAGTCCGGTTCAATTTCAGAAAAAATACGCTGCGAAATATCATCCGATATACCCTTCATCCGAAGATCCATTTTAATACGCCTTGCTCCGTGTTTTTTTAGATTACAGGCGTCGCTGATATACATACGGGCGTACTCTTCGTCGTTTATATATCCGTATTCTTTAAGAAAATCCACGGTTTTATCGCAGATTTGAGAGGCTGCCCCCTTTTCGGTCAGCTTTTTCCTGATTTCGGCTTCGGTCCTCGCCTTTATGCCTATATAATACAGAGCGAGCCATTTGGCACGCTCATAATTTATGGGTTTGTTTTTTTCTTTATTATTAATCATCTGCCGGATTAATATCGTCCATCACTTCGAGAATGTCGTCATCTGATGTTGATACCATATCACGAATGATGTTTTCAACAGCTTCAGCCATTTCAGGGTTATCTTTAAGATATTTTTTAGCATTGTCTCTGCCCTGTCCCAGTCTTTCCCCTTCATAGGAGAACCAGGAGCCGCTCTTTTGTATTATGCCCAGAGCAACAGCCATATCCAGAATATCTCCCACTCTTGATATGCCCTCTCCGTACATAATGTCAAATTCAGCAACCTTAAAAGGAGGAGCAACCTTATTTTTAACAATCTTAGCCTTTGTTCTGTTACCTATCATCTCGGTGCCGTCTTTGAGAATTTCGCTTCTTCTGATTTCAATACGAACCGATGCGTAGAATTTAAGCGCTCTACCGCCCGTGGTAACTTCCGGGTTGCCGTACATTACGCCGATTTTTTCACGAAGCTGATTTATAAAAATTGCTACCGTGTTTGTCTTGTTGATAATACCGCTCAGCTTACGAAGTGCCTGGGACATAAGGCGTGCATGCAGACCTACATGTGAGTCGCCCATTTCACCGTCGAGTTCTACTTTCGGAACAAGCGCTGCCACCGAGTCGATAACTATAACGCCTATTGCTCCGCTGCGTACAAGTGCTTCTGCAATTTCCAGCGCCTGCTCGCCCGAGTCGGGCTGTGATATATAAAGCTCGTCCGTGTTTACGCCAAGCTGTTTTGCATATTTGGGGTCAAGAGCATGCTCTGCATCGATAAATGCGGCAATTCCTCCCTGCTTTTGCACTTCTGCCACAACATGCAATGCAACGGTAGTTTTACCTGATGATTCAGGACCGTATATTTCGGTGATTCTGCCCTTGGGAATACCGCCGATTCCCAGTGCCAAATCCAAAGACAGAGAACCGGTGGAAACAGCGTCTACCTGAAGGGC
>URVP01000224.1 GCA_900551345.1 uncultured Eubacteriales bacterium | reverse complement strand
GTTTTAAGCCTTGTCAGGCTTGCGTTATAGGAGATCAGATTTTCAGCGATATTATGGCGGCAAATCTCGGGGGTATGTTGTCAATACTTGTTGATCCCCTTACAGATGCATATGAAGGCAGGTTCGTTGCCCTTAAAAGAAAACTTGAAAAAGCTGTTATCAATCGATGATATGCTTGTTTTTTTGAAAGGAAGAAGATTTTTATGACCGAATATTTTGTAATCGGCAATCCCATAGAGCACAGCATCTCCCCTCAGATTCATAATATCATTTTTGAATATTACGGTTCAGATAGCAGATATGATAAGCTGCTTGTGGAAAAGGAGGACCTTAAACAGCTTGTGGAGGATTTTCGTAAAGAAGGAAAGGGTTTTAATGTTACCGTCCCTCACAAGAGCAGCATTATTCCTTGCCTGGACGGGATTTCCAAGGAAGCACGCCTTGTTGATGCAGTAAACACGGTTGTTAAAAAAAGCGGGCTAGTTATCGGTTATAATACCGACATACAAGGTTTTGCTTTGCAGGTAAAAAGAGCAGGATGTACTTTTAAAAATGCTCGAGTTAAAATAGTCGGTGCAGGAGGAGCAGCCGGTGCAATTGCCTATGCTGCCTATAGCGGAGGCGCTCGGATAATAACGGTTTATAACCGCACTCTTGTCAATGCGGAAAAAATAATCGATATGCTTTATAAAGCTTCTGCAAAACAAGATACAGGATGCGAGTTTTATGCAAAGCCCTTGTCTGATTTTGAACCGGGATTTTGTGATTTGTTAATAAATGCTACTTCTGTAGGGCTTGGCAAAGGACATGAAGAGGAGATGCCGGTCAAAAACCTTGACGGAATACTTCCTCATACGGTTGTGTTTGACCTTATTTACAACCCGGCTAAAACCCGGTTTATGCGTGAGGCTGAAAAACACGGCAATATTACACATAATGGTCTTGATATGCTTATATATCAGGCTGTTATTGCAAATGATATATGGTGCGGCTACGGTGCAGCCGAAAACAAAGAGCTGACAGATGAGATACGCAGACAGCTTTTGAATCGAAAGGAATGATTTATTTGGCAAAGACGATTAAATTCGGTCCTGCCGGAAGTTCGGAAAGTTTTTATGAGCAGGGTAATACATCCTCTCTTCAAATGCCTGAATGGCTTAATAAAATGGGACTTAATGCATTTGAATACCAGTGCGGACGAGGCGTTAAAATTTCTGCCGAAAGTGCGGTGCGACTGGGAGAATTGGCAATTCATAACGGTATAACCCTCAGTATTCATTCGCCTTATTTTATAAACATTTCCACTCCGGAACCTGAAAAATACGAAAAAAGTATGGGTTATATTATGCAGACTCTTGAAGCGGCGAAAAATATGCGTGCCGAAAGAATTGTTGTTCATATGGGCTCATTTAAAGGCTCTACCCGACCCGAAGCTGTGGAGCGTTCAAAGGTTTTTGTGCGTGATTTGCTTAACCGTCAGAAAGATATGGGTTTTGACGGTGTGACCATTTGTATTGAAACGATGGGTAAAATAAATCAGATGGGAACTTTAGAGGAAACCCTTGATGTTTGTTCCATTGATGACAGCCTTTTGCCTACAATTGACTTTGGACATCTTAATGCACGAACAAACGGCGGTATGAGCAGTGAGGCTGACTTTTCAGCAGCTTTGGATATGATGGAAAATGTGCTGGGAAGTGACCGCACAAAGGTATTTCATTCCCATTTCAGTAAGATTGAATATACGCAAAAAGGCGGCGAGGTAAAGCATCTTACCTTTGAAGACACGCTTTACGGACCTGATTTTGAACCTTTGGCAAATCAGCTTGTTAAAAGAGGTCTTACGCCGGTTATTATATGTGAATCGGCAGGTACTCAGGCGGAAGATGCCCTTCGTATGAAACAGATATATGAAAGTATAAAAAAATGAGCAAACAGTTTTAATAATTATTTATCAAGCGGTGATATTGTATGAAAATTCTTATTATTAACGGTCCCAATCTTAATATGACGGGTAAGAGAGAACCCGGAGTTTACGGCAGTCAGACTCTTGAAGATATAAATGAAGAAATCAGACAGTTTGCCCTTTCCAAAGGGGTAGAGACAGATTTCTTTCAGTCCAATCATGAGGGGGCAATTATCGACTGTATACATTCTGCCCTTGGAGTATATAACGGCATAGTAATGAATCCCGGAGCATATACCCACTACAGCTATGCAATTCGTGATGCTGTTGCATCGGTGAGTGTTCCGGTTGTGGAAGTACATATTTCCAACATCCATGCCCGTGAGCAGTTCCGTCATACAAGTGTTATTGCACCGGTATGCTGCGGTCAGATATGCGGACTGGGAAAAGAAGGGTACAAGTTGGCCCTTGAATATCTTGTGAATAAGGCAGAGTGACCTAAAAATGACAGAAAGAGTCGAAAAAATCAGAGAATATATATCTGCAAACAATCTTGACGGAGTAATTCTGACCTCTATGCCCAATGTTTTTTATATGTCGGGTTTTACCGGTGATAATGTGATTTTGTTTATATCTTACGATAAATGCATGATTATTACGGATTCCCGCTATACTTTACAGGCAGCGCAGCAGTCGCCGGAATTTGAAACGGTCACTGCACGAAGCAGCC
>URVP01000223.1 GCA_900551345.1 uncultured Eubacteriales bacterium | reverse complement strand
TGTTTAAACTGTTTATAATGTTGATAATTGTGAAGTTACAAACAGGTATCCACAATATCCACAGGGCTTATTGACCCTTTATTTTTTTAATAAGTTCATTTATTTCATATTGAACATTAAGATTTGTTTGCATTTCTTCTTTAATTTTATTTATGGATGTATGAATTGTAGAGTGGTCTCTGTCAAATTCTTTTCCGAGCTGAGGTAAGGATAAATCTGTAAGCTGTCTGCATATAAACATGGCAAGCTGACGAGGAAATACCACAGATTTATCACGCCTTTTGCTTATTATGGTGTTAGCGTTAAGATTAAAATATTCTTCAACTTCGGAAATGATTCTTTTTGCATCTATTTGATTCGTATGTATATCCGAAATAATATCCTTTAAAACATTCATAGCTAAGTTTATATCTATGTCTTTTCGGGATATTTCTTTATATGCAACAAGTTTTTTTATGGCTCCCTCAAGTTCTCTTATATTAGTTTTTACTTGAGAGGCTATAAGTTCCATAACATCTTCTGGAAGATCAGCATCATACTCTGCGGATTCCAGTTTTTTATGAAGAATAGCAAGTCTTGTTTCATAATCCGGCGGTTTTATATCCGCCATCATGCCACTTTCTATTCTGGTTCTGATCCTTTTTTCAAGAGGATATATGTCCTTTGGCGGACGATCGCTTGTAAGAATAATTCTTTTACCTTTGTTTATAAGTTCGTTAAAGGTATGGAAAAATTCCTCCTGAGTTCTGTCTTTACCTGCAAAAAACTGTATATCATCTATAAGAAGAACATCTACTTTATTACGATAAGTTTCACGAAAACTCATATTTGTTTTTTTGTGAAGAGATTCTACAAGGTCTGTAGTAAATCTTTCTGAAGTTATGTATGTAATTCTCCAGTCGGGATGAATTTTTTTCAGTTCAGTACCTATAGCCTGTAAAAGGTGAGTCTTTCCAAGGCCTGTTTCTCCGTAAATAAGAAGAGGGTTGTAAACATTTGAAGGCTTGTTTACGGCACCGAGAGCGGTTCCGTATGCGAATTCGTTGTTTGGACCTACAATAAATTCATCAAATGTATATTTGGGATTAAAAGGCATGGAATAAGATATGACATCTTCATCCTTGTCTTGATTGTTTGATTCAGTCTCTTCTTCAGGAGAGTATACTTCCGGTTTTTCTTGTTGATTTTGTTCTCCTGCTATAAATATTTCGATTTTATATTCTTGTCCGCTTGCAAGCAAAAGAGCATTTTTTATAAGGTCTGTATACATATGTAAAATTACATTTTCAGTAACAGGTGTAGGTGCGGAAATTCTAAAAACATCGTCTTTAATTTCAACTGCTTTTAATGGAGAAAACCACAAGTCAAAGGAGGTTTGACTGACACCTTTTTTTATTTCGGCAATCGCATTTTTCCATATGGATTGACAGTCTTTCATCAGTGTCTTCGTTCCTTTCTTTCGTGTTAAAAATGGGGAAAAATCTCATAAAAACACAAAATCCCCATTCTGTAATTATTATAAACAATTATATCACAAAAACTCTTGTTTTACAAGGGTTTTATTAAAAAGAATGAATAAAAATCGACAAAGAAAAATAGTGTAAAAAATGAAAATAATTAATATTTTTTTATATATAAAAAACAGAGGATTTCTCCTCTGTTCGTTAATCAATTATTACTCTTTTCGGCAGTTAAATATACAAGCAAAACTCCTATATCGGCAGGGCTTACTCCTGAAATCCTTGACGCTTGTCCTATGGTGGCAGGTTTTAATTTGGAGAGCTTTTGTCTTGCTTCTATACGAAGTCCGGAGATTTTATTATAATCCACATCTTGAGGAATAAGTGTTTTTTCAGCTTTTTCAAGACGATTTGCTTGTTCGGTCTGTTTGTTTATGTATCCTTCGTATTTTATAAAAATTTCCACCTGTTCTCTTTCAAAACGGGAAAGCTGAGGTCTATCTTCATCAATTGAAGCCATATCATTGTATGTAATTTGAGGACGCTTAAGAAGATCTGACAGATGAAGTCCTGAATTGAGAAGAGGAGGCATACCTCTTTTTTCAAGATATGGATTTATAATTTTAGGTGGAATAACCTTCTTTTTTAGCCTTTTTATTTCTTTATCAACTCTCTCCAGTTTTTTAAGATATTTTTGGTATCTTTCGTCACTGATAAGACCTATTTCATGTCCAAGAGGGGTTAACCTTCTGTCTGCGTTATCTTGCCTTAATAGCAAACGAAATTCCGCTCTTGCTGTGAGCATGCGGTAAGGTTCTTTGGTTCCTTTTGTAACCAAATCATCTATTAGTACTCCGATATATGCTTTATCACGGGCAAGTGTAATTCCTTCAAGTCCCATTACTTTTCTTGCAGCGTTTATTCCTGCAATAAGACCTTGTGCAGCTGCTTCTTCATACCCTGATGTGCCGTTAAATTGTCCTGCTCCGTAAAGACCGGGATGTTCTTTAAATTCAAGAGTATGCAAAAGCTGGGTTGGTTCAATGCAGTCATATTCTATTGCATATGCACTTCTCATCATTTTTGCATTTTCCAATCCTTTTACTGAATGGAGCATGGCTATTTGAACATCTTCAGGCAAAGACGATGACATTCCCTGAATGTACATTTCTTCTGTATCGAGCCCCATAGGTT
>URVP01000222.1 GCA_900551345.1 uncultured Eubacteriales bacterium | reverse complement strand
CTCTCCCGAAGGTATTCGCCCGGTTAAAAGTATGTTCTTTGTGGAACCAATTTACAAAAGGGAAAAACGCAGTGAAATTTTCAAACCCAAAATTATACGAAAACAGCCCTTCATCAGCCGTAAGTGGCTTATAAGAGAAAGGAGCGGAAAATAATTTGGACGAAAAACTGGTTATCGGCAAATGGGAAGCCGTTTTTATGCTTGTTAATGTCATTGGACTAAAATCCCTTACGGTTTATCCTTCCTTTCTTAAAACCCTGTCATCATCGGGTTGCTGGCTTGCCGCAATATTCGGAAGCGTAGCGGCGTTTGGTATAACAGGTCTGATTTTCTATAGGTATAGGAAATCCACCGACCATAGCTTTCCTGAAATTATAGAACGGCGGTTCGGTAATCTTACCGCAAATGCAGTGGTTATTTTTGCCATAATTTCAATGATAACAACTTTTTCTTTTTTTGTTGATTTTATTGCGAATTCTCTTTCGGTAACTCATTTTTCAATGACCCCCAAATGGGTTCTTTGCCTTATTCTCATATTGCCCGCCATGCACGGTGCGTATAAAGGAGTGGGAGCGTCGGTCAGAATTACCGCTCTTTGCGGGATAGCAACAACTGTATTGTTTTTTATTACATTTGTTTCGGTAATGAGCGATACAAATGTTTCAAATATTTATCCGATTTTCGGAAAGGATTACAATACCTTTTTTCAAGCAGTACTTTTCAGTCTGTCTATTTATGCGGACCTTTTTCTGATCTTGTTTTTAATGCCTAATATAGAAAAAAAGAAAGACATACTTTTTGTATGGAGAAGGGCGTTTTTTATCTCTGCCGCCATTTTTATTCTGACGGTTATAATGGTGCAGACCTCCTTTATGCCTGAAGGATATTCCACCGTTTCTGCTGTGGACCGTGCCGAGGCCTATGTGAAAATTGGCAGACTGTATGCCCGTACAGAAAGACTTTTTTCCGTAGTGTGGCTTGTTTCGTATATGTGCAGCTTCAGTATCTATTGCAGTCATATTTGTGAATTTGCCCAATCGCTTACCGGTCTTGACCGGCGGTTTATTATAACAGCAATCGGCGTTATTGTGTTTGTCATCTCAGTTTCATACTCCAAGCTTGCAGATGCCATGACCCTCCTTTCCTTTGCATGGCTAGCTTTGCCGCTGTTTACATCTTTTAAACGGGAGAGGGAGAGAAAATGAAAAAACTAATTGCCATACTGCTGTGCATATCCACCGTTTTTCTCAGCGGATGCTATGATTATAACGATACGGAGAATTTGTCCTATGTAACCGCCGTGACGGTTGACATCGGAAGCGGTGCCGAGTATGAATACTGCTTTCAGTTTGTAAATCCTCTTTCCGATGAGGGCGAATTTGTCACCTACAGTGCACAGGGAGACACATTATACACGGCGGTTAACCGTATAAGCGAGCAAATGACCCGAAAGATAAGCTTTACCCATATTAAAATGGTTGCAGTATCTCAGGAGGCGGCAAAGAATATGGATAAGGCTGTTGACGGCTTTAATGCTTCCAGATTTTATCGGCCTGACATTGTGCTTGCGGTGGTGTTCGGAGAAAAAGCGGCAGATATTTTTACTAAAATAGAACCTGAACTGGAAGGCAATGCGGCAAGATATTATGACCTGTCTTTTACTTCGGAAAACTCTCTTGCCAAAACCGGCACAACGGTTAAAGATTATTTTTCGCATAACAGCTGTGTTCTGCCCCTTATTGCCGAATCCTCCATAAACGGTATTGCAATTATAAAAGACGGTTCCCTTATTGCTTTAGGTGACCGTGACGATGCCATATGCTATAACCTTCTTACAAAAGGGACAAAGCAGAGTGTTTTTTCCGACTCTATGATTACTTCAAATCCCCCTTCCGTATATGAGTATTGGAAGGATAATAAACCTGTTGTTGAATATACGGTTACAGTGGATATATCTCCTCTGTCCTCGGACAAAAATGTTGACGAGGTAAAGTATGAACTGGAAAGCAGACTGTACACCTTTGTAAAAAAATGTACAGAGGATTACAAGGCTGACATATTCAATAACGAAAGATTGTTTAAAAAATATTTTATGACAGAAAAAGACTGGGAGGCGCAAAATTGGGATAAAGCCTTGGAAAACCTTACTGCCAAGGTATCCATTGTGGCTACCGAAACAAAAAGAGGAAGAAGCTCGGTTAACTGATACGCCAAACTTCAACAAAATCCGACAGGTTATTTCTACCAATTTTATGTAATATTTCTGTAATATTATATTGACAACTTGAATATGCTGTGTTATCCTACATATGAACAGTTGTTCATATGTAGGGGGTGACAGCATAATGGACGGACCCATATGCAGTGAATTTACAGTACATAAAGATGTAATAAACAAGGTACGCACAAATATGCCGGACAAGGAAACGGTGAGCAGGGTATCAGAGCTTTTTAAGGTGTTCGGTGACAGTACCAGAATACGCATTTTAAGCGTTCTTTCAGTAAGCGATTTATGCGTTTGCGATATAACCGGTCTGCTTGGTATGACCCAGTCGGCTGTATCTCATCAGCTGAGAGTTTTAAAGGATGCACATCTTGTTACATATAAACGCAGCGGTAAAACCGTTTTATATTCTTTGGCAGACAATCATGTTCGCAGTATATT
>URVP01000221.1 GCA_900551345.1 uncultured Eubacteriales bacterium | reverse complement strand
ATATTGTCGGGGTGGAGAGTTCTTCCTGTACCGCCGCCTGAAGCAACGGAGAAGTACTTCTTACCGTTTTCATATGACCATTTTTTGTATGTACCTGCAACAAGGTGCTGGAAACGAGTGGGGTTAGTTGAGTTACCTGTTATGGATACATCAACATCTTCCATCTTCATGATTGCAACGCCTTCAAGAACATCATTTGCACCGTAGCAGCATACTTTTGATTTTTCTCCGTCGGAGAAAGCTTTTCTTTCTACTACTTTAAGTTCATCTGTATAGAAATCATAATCAGTCTTTACATATGTAAAGCCGTTGATTCTTGAAATGATATAAGCTGCATCTTTACCAAGACCGTTAAGAATAACTTTGAGGGGTTCTTTTCTAACCTTATTGGCAGTCTTAGCAATACCGATAGCACCTTCTGCAGCAGCGAATGATTCGTGACCTGCAAGGAAACAGAAACATTTTGTTTCTTCACGAAGGAGCATTGCAGCAAGATTACCGTGACCGAGACCAACCTTTCTGTTCTCAGCAACCGAACCGGGAATACAGAATGCCTGAAGTCCGATACCGATAGCTTCAGCAGCTTCAGCGGCAGTCTTAACACCCTTTTTAAGTGCGATTGCGCAGCCCAATGTATAAGCCCATACTGCATTTTCAAAAGCGATAGGCTGAATTCCTCTGACTATTTCTTCAACATTGATACCCTTTGATGTGCAAAGGTCTCTTGCTTCTTCAAGTGTAGCCAAGCCGTAATTTGCAAGCTCTTTGTTGATTTTTGCTTCTCTTCTTTCTTTACCTTCAAACTGTGCCATTGATTATTCCTCCTCTCTCTTATTCTGCTCTCGGGTCGATAACTTTAACAGCTTCGTCAAAGCGTCCGTATGTACCGATATTGTTGTTATATGCATCTTTGGGGTCTGCACCGTTTCTGATTTCCTCAAGCATCTTGCCGATTTTAACGAACTTATAACCGATAACTTCGTTATCAGCGTCAAGACCTATGCCAAGGATATAGCCTTCTGCCATATTAAGATAACGAACACCCTTTGCCTCTGTTGCAAACATGGTACCAACCTGTGAGCAAAGACCCTTACCAAGGTCATCAAGAGAAGAACCTATGGGAAGACCGTCTTCGGAGAAAGCTGTCTGTGTACGGCCGTATACAAGCTGCTTAAAGATTTCTCTCATAGCAACATTGATGGCATCACAGACAAGGTCTGTATTGAGTGCTTCAAGGATTGTTTTTCCCTGAAGAATTTCAGCAGCCATAGCTGCGGAATGGGTCATACCGGAGCAGCCGAGTGTTTCAACCAGGGCTTCCTTAATGATACCCTCTTTTACATTAAGAGTAAGTTTGCAGGCACCCTGCTGAGGTGCGCACCAGCCTACACCGTGAGAAAGACCTGAAATATCGGAAATTTGAGTTGCTTTAACCCATTTTCCTTCTTCGGGAATCGGTGCCGGGCCGTGATGAGGTCCTTTTTTAACAGGACACATTCTTTCGACTTCATGCGTAAAGCTCATGTTAATTCCTCCATATATAATAATATTTATTTTTTTGACAAAAGCTCAAGCAGACCCAAAGTTAAGGGCTGCTGCAAAAGATATATCCAAAGAGTATATTTGCCTATGGTGCAAAATGGTTTTGTAAACAGAGGCTGTTTAAAATTAAATATACTCTTTTTTTCAGCATACAGGCATCTTGAAATAAGAATACCCAGTGTAAAATAAGCGGTATACGGGAATATGGGAAACCAATCCATACTCTGAAACGCTGCGTCGGGCCAACCCAGTATATAGAGGTGGGGATAGGGACAGACGCTGTTATTAAGAAAAATCCCGGCGGTCATTATCACAACGGAAATCACTGCAAGATGTGCATTGCCCAGCCTTTTCAAAAGAGGGTATATCAGCATACAAAAAGCAAGTTGATGGAGTATGCCGAACTGCACAAAAAAAGAGTTATCATACACATATGTTACAAAGGTAATGACCATCGACAAAGCAAGCAATAAAACACCCTTTTTTAAACAGCTTCTGCTGAAAGGGGCACAAATGCCCGCAATAAGGATAAATATCCCTGCCAAGTGACACAGCCATTGCCATTTAAAAGGTACGGTGTAGCCGTAAATAAACTGCAAATCATACAAAGTATGAAACAGCACAACAAACAATATGGCAACGCCGCGCAGAAAATCAAGTTCCCAAATTCTGTTTTTCATTAAACCACCTTTATTATTTTAACAAAAAAAGACAATAAATACAAGACCAAAATTAAATTTTGTCTGTTTTAACGGTATTCGCATAACAGGCAAGAATAAAGTTATTGAATATTTGCACACAAAAAAACGGAGCAAGCGCTCCGTTTAATATTTATTTTTTAAGAAATGCACGGGCACCGTTAAGCACGGCAAGTATGCAGACGCCCACATCGGCAAATACCGCAAGCCACATACTGCAAAGACCGGCAGCAGACAGTATGGCAATAATAACCTTTAAAGCTATTACAAAAACGATATTTTGTGTTGCAATATTAATGGTATTGCGAGAAATCTCAACAGCGTCCACAAGCCTTAAGGGATCGTCATTCATAATAACCACATCTCCTGCTTCTATAGCCGCATCGCTGCCGATTCCTCCCATTGCCACGCCCACATCGGCACGGGCAATGA
>URVP01000220.1 GCA_900551345.1 uncultured Eubacteriales bacterium | reverse complement strand
AGCGACCGTCGTCTTGAAATAGAATTTGACGGGGTAGGCAAAAAGTCCCTTATGGCGGCGTATGCCAATCTTACCAAGCTGTAATTATAAAGCCGGAAAGGAAAGTTGTTTATGGAAAGCTACAGGGATTTTTCCCGTTTGTATGACAGTCTTATAATTAAAGATGTGGACTACAAGAGGTGGGCAGACTATATTTTTAAACTTTTTGACAAATACAAAGTAACCCCTAAGCTTGTTGCCGACCTGGGATGCGGAACGGGCAGCCTTACATGTGAGCTTGCAGAGCGTGGCTGCGAGATGATAGGCGTGGATCAATCTGCCGACATGCTGCTTTTGGCACGGGAAAAGGCAGAAAAAAAGTCTCTTGACATTATGTTTTTAAATCAGGATATGTCAAAGTTTAAGCTGTATGGCTCGGTAAACGCCATCATCAGCTCTCTGGACTGTGTTAACTATCTTACCCGGACAAAACAGCTTGAGAATCTTTTTAAACAGGTTGCATTCTATCTTGAGCCGGACGGAATATTCATCTTTGATGTGAACTCCAAGTACAAAATGGAGCAAATACTGGGTAACAATACATTTACATATGACAGCGGCGACATATTTTATGTGTGGGAAAGCCGCTACAGCAAGAGGACAAAAACATGCGAATATCATCTGACCTTTTTTGAAGAAAAAGACGGAGTATACACACGAACGGACGAATATCAGCGTCAGCGTCTGTATGAGCGTGATGAGATTGAAAGAGCCGCAGCCGGGGCAGGTCTTAAAATTGACGCATGCTACGGAGATTTAACAATGCGAAAACCGTCGAAAAAGTGCGAAAGATTTTTTTACATAATCCGGAAATAATGGTTGACAAACCACATATTGCCGTGTTACAATGTTTAAGAATTAATTTTTATTGTGCAACACGCACAAAAGTTTTTTAGGAGGTCAGTTTTTAATGCAAAAAGGAAAAGTAAAGTGGTTTAATGCCGAAAAAGGTTACGGTTTCATCGAGAGCGAAGACGGCACAGATGTATTTGTACATTTTTCAGCAATCGTAATGGACGGCTATAAATCCCTTGAAGAAGGAGCAGAAGTTACATTTGATGTGATTGACGGAGCCAAAGGTCCTCAGGCTGCTAATGTAAGCAAGATATGATTTTAAGCCAAGGTCTTTAATATACATTTATTTATATATTATCCCTAAACTTAAAATAAGCCCCGAAAATATTCGGGGCTTTTGATTTGCCTAAAAGTAAGAGAAAAGCATATGCTCTGCCGCTTTGGGCAGATTGTAACATGAATATTAGCTGACAGTTTTTTATTTAAGCTTATATTCAAGAGCTTTTTTTATAACAGGCTGTATGGTATTTGCCATCTTCATAAGTGCATAGTCATTGGGGTGTACGCAGTCACAGCTGCACCAGGGCATCTCGTCTTCCGTAAAGTAGCTTTCCCCATCGATAAAGTAAACATTGCGGTCGCCCTGTTCTATGGCAGAATGATATGTATTAAGCACAATTTCTCTTCTTTTTATATTATCAAGACTGTCATTTTTAAAATAGGGACGGGTAATCATAATGTAAGGCAAATCCGGGTTTGCGGAGCGGATTATGTCATAAAATCGCTTATGAGTATTTGCAAGATGCTCAGGGGTAGGGGCATTATGGTCATAATCGCATACAAAAACTGACATATCAAGGTCTTTGATATATTCGGCAATTTCCTTTTCACCAAATGCGTTTCCCGCAAAGCCCAAATTAATATAGTCCATATTCATTCTGAGCGAAATAATATTTTCATAGATATTACCCGGTCTGGAAGCGCTTGCCCCCTGGGTTATTGAAGAACCGTAAAATACCACCGGCTTATCGTTAAAATACTTCTTCCCCTCTTCTATTACGGCATCCTGCGACAAACCTATATAAAGATTTTTAACATGGCCGTGATAGGGCATATTAACCGTATAGCTTCTCATCTTTTTTTCACCGAAATCGTGGACCGCCTCATAGCCCTCTTTTTGAGTAGCATTTGGTGCAAGGCAGCATATAAACTCACAGGAATGGGCATTGTGAATATATATGTCACAGCCGGCAGTTCTGTTCATTGCAGCCTGAATTTTCGGCTCCACCTGCTCATATTCTATTTTGACCGCTATGTATTCCGAATCGGTAGAAAAGCGTATTCTTCCTCCTGCACTTTCACGGTGCAGATGGGCTACGCCTTCATTTACCCTATCGGCAACCTCCTGGGGGAGACGAATAAAAGCGTCCTGACCCCGGTAATCATATAAACCGTACACCTGAAACGGGTCTTTTCTTATATCATAAAAAACTATATCATCTTTTTCTATGGAAGTATCAAATTTTATCTGTTCGTATTTCATCTTAAATCTCTCCGTATTATGTAGTATGTTTTTCCTTCATATACTTATAAAGCAGGTCGGGCTGATCCACCACCATGGCGTCCACGCCCTGATCATAGGTATACTTTATGGATTTTTCTATATATGCACCCCAGGACTGTATTTCATACCCTTTGCCATGCATTTCATCTACCACAGCCTTATCCAGCAAAGTTCTTGTTCTGGGGCTTATCAAGGTAACATTAAGGGATTTCATTTCCTCATCCATAACCGGCTTTATATAGTCCTTTATCAGGTATCCCAGCCTGTACTTGCCGGTATAATTTCTTACATTTCTAAGATACTGAAAATTAAAT
>URVP01000219.1 GCA_900551345.1 uncultured Eubacteriales bacterium | reverse complement strand
GGTTGGCACTGGGTGCCGCAACGGGAACGCCGCACATGGTAAGAAATCGATTTGCCGTTTTCTGTATGGGCATTCTTATGCCGACGGTATCAAGCCCTGCCGTAACCTCATCGGGAACGCAGTCCTTTCTTTTAAGCACAACCGTTAAAGGTCCCGGCATAAATTTTTTAAGCTTGTCCATTTGTGGAGGAATTTCAGCCGCAAGATCATAAATCTGCTCATATTTTCCTATATGTAAAATAAGAGGATTGTCATTTGGACGACCTTTAACTTTAAAGATATTGTTAACTGAATCGGGCATAAATCCACAGGCACCCAGTCCATATACGGTTTCTGTAGGAAATGCCACAAGTCCTCCTGTCTTTATGATTTGTGCGGCTTGCTTAAGAGAGGCGTCGTCAGTATTGAAAATCTGTGTTTTCATTAAATATCCTGCCCCTCTGACTTAAGTTTTTCAGTTTGATAGTAAGTTATAAGAGCGTCTATAATCTCGTCCAGGTCACCGTTCATAATTGCATCAAGACGGTGAAGGGTAAGCCCTATGCGATGATCGGAGCATCGTCCTTGAGGGAAATTATATGTTCTTATTCTTTCGCTTCTGTCACCGGTACCTACCTGGCTTTTACGCTCTGAGGCAATTTCATCATGCTGTTTTTGCTGCATAAGATCATAAAGACGGGAACGAAGAATTTTCATACCCTTTTCTTTATTCTTAAGCTGTGACTTTTCATCCTGACAAGAAACAACAAGTCCTGTAGGTATATGAGTTATTCTTACTGCACTATCAGTTGTATTTACGCACTGTCCGCCCGGACCGCCTGCACGGAAAACATCAATACGCAAGTCGTTGGGATTTATTTCAACCTCAACATCTTCCACTTCGGGAAGAACGGCAACAGTAACAGTGGATGTATGGATTCTTCCGCTGGATTCGGTAGCCGGAACACGCTGCACACGATGCACGCCGCTTTCGTATTTAAGACGGCTGTATGCACCTTGTCCGCTTATCTGAAAAGAAACTTCTTTAATACCGCCAAGTCCTGTCTCATTCATACTGAGTATTTCAGTTTTCCAATGTTTGCTTTCAGCATACATCTGATACATACGCAGAAGGTCGGCAGCAAAAAGCGCTGCTTCGTCCCCTCCGGCTCCGCCTCTTATTTCTACAATAACATTCTTATCGTCATTAGGGTCTTTGGGAAGAAGCAAAATTTTAAGTTGTTCTTCAAGTGTTTGAAGCTTCTCTTTGCCTTCATCAAGCTCCTGTTGCACCATCTCTTTAAAATCTTTATCAAGACTTTCATTAAGAAGGTTTTTAGCCTCATCCACCGTTTCTTTTACAGATTTATATTCACGATACTTTTCCACAATAGGCGTAATATCCGATTGTTCTTTGCACAACTGACGGAAAAGGTTTTGATCCGCTATAACCTCCGGGTCACTTATACGCCCGGTAAGCTCTTCGTATTTTTCTTCAATAAAAGATAATTTTTCAAACATTAAATTATTTTCCTTTCGGGAATAGCTTAGGGTATATTATATTTGTCCAAGACTGGACGCTTTAAGATATGCATTTATGAAGCCGTCCAAATCGCCGTCCATAACTGCACCGATGTTTCCTACTTCATAGCCTGTCCTGTGATCTTTTACCATATTGTATGGATGGAAAACATAGGAACGAATCTGGCTGCCCCATGCTATATCCAGCTGTACGCCTTTAAGGTCGTCTATCTTTTCCTTATGTTCACGCTCTGCCAGCTCTACAAGCTTGGACTTAAGCATCTTCATGGCAGTTTCACGATTTTTGTGCTGAGAACGCTCATTCTGGCATGAAACAACGATACCGGTGGGTATATGAGTTATTCTTATAGCGGAATCAGTCTTATTAATATGCTGTCCGCCGGCACCGCTCGCACGATAAGTGTCAACTCTTAATTCGTCCTGGTTAATTTCAACATCTATTTCATCGTTAATTTCGGGCATAACCTCAACCGAAGCAAAAGATGTATGGCGTCTGCCGGAAGAGTCGAAGGGAGAAATTCTGACAAGACGATGAACGCCTTTTTCAGACTTTGCATATCCGTATGCATTAAATCCTTCTATAAGTATTGTTACACTTTTAATTCCGGCTTCATCACCTGGAAGATAATCAAGAGTTGAAACCGCAAAGCCTCTTCTTTCTGCCCACCTTGTAAACATACGCAAAAGCATTTCTGCCCAATCCTGAGCTTCAGTACCACCGGCACCGGGGTGAATGCTGAGGATTGCATTATTTTTATCATAAGGACCGCTGAGCAATGTTGAAAGCATCATCTCATCAAGATCAGCCATAAATTTATCATATGCCTCTTGTATTTCGGGAAGAAGGCTTTCATCATCCTCCTCAACGGCAAGCTGAATAAGCGTGAGAGCATCTTCTCGTGACTGGACAAGAGCATCATAGCTTTCACACTTGGTTTTTAATTGTTTAATCTGTTGAAGAACCTTCTGCGCACTGTCCATATCATTATAAAAGTCCGGCTCAGAAGTTTTTTTTTCAAGTTCTTTTATAGTCTGCAATGTGTTGGAGATGTCAAAGTGAATCCCCCAATTCTTTGATTTTATTTTCCGTCCCCTCAAGGGCAAGACGGAGCTCATCGTACTCTATCAAATAATCACTTCCTTTTATTGGTTATTTGTGTTTGAATTATTTATTGGCACCGCAGCACTTTTTATAC
>URVP01000218.1 GCA_900551345.1 uncultured Eubacteriales bacterium | reverse complement strand
TGGCAACATTATATCGGTTTCGGCAAAATCTGTCAATATCATCATTATGGAAAAAAGCCATACAACGTATGACTTTTTTGGGGATGTGATAAAATTTTACTGTGATAAATGAATGTGTTATGATTTTGCAATCCACTGTGCCGCATTGATTGCCGCAACTGCACCGTCTGCAACGGCTGTTGTAACTTGCCTTACATTTTTTGAGCGGCAGTCTCCTGCTGCAAAAATACCTTTTGTATCTGTCAGACAGTTTTCATCTGACTGTATGTAACCATACTCATTTAAAGTAACCAAATCTTTAAATATCTCATTTTCAGGCTGCTGTCCTATTGCCACAAATATACCGTCTGTTTCGATCGTCTTTTCTTCGCCCTGTTCATTTTCAATAATTATGCGCTCCAGTTCATTTGAACCTTCAAGCTTTTTAACAACATATCCTGTAATGAATTTTACATTATCTTTTGTTTTAAGTATATCCAACAGTTTTTTTTCTCCCGTGAAGTAATCAAGGTTTTGAACAAGTGTAACTTCACTGCACAAGTCGGAAAGCATAACGGCGTCTTGAAGAGCCGTGTTTCCGCCGCCGATAACCGTAACTTTTTGACCGGCGTAAAATGCACCGTCACAAACGGCACAGTATGAAACGCCTTTGCCTATAAAGTCATTTTCGTTATCAAGTCCAAGCTGACGATGCTTTGACCCTGCGGCTATAATAAGAGTTTTGGCGCTGTATTCTCCCGTTTCTCCTTTGAGAACAAATACATTGTTTTCGCATTTAACGGACAGAATTTTATCCATTTCAATTTCTGCACCCAGGTTAAGTGCCTGTTCCACGAGCTTCTCGGCAATTTCGTTTCCGCTTGCACTTATAACGCCGGGATAGTTTTCCACTTTCGGGGAATATGTAATCTGTCCGCCGAAAGTTTCTTTTTCTATCACAAGAACCGTTTTGTCTGCACGCCGTGCATAAACAGCAGCGGTCAGACCTGCCGGCCCTGCGCCTATAACTGCTATATCAAACATATTATCTGCTCCTTATCTTACGGAAATTTCCTCAATGTACTTTTTAATGTTTGAAAGATTTGCAATTTGCTGAATATTTCCGTCTTTAACAACTACAAGAGTAGGAGCCATTTTTATCTGGTATTTTTTTGCATCGTCCGGAGATTTGTCGGCAAGGATTTTTTCATGGGCAATTCCCGCTTTGTTCAAAAATGTTTCTGCCATTTTACAGTTGGGACAGGTGCTTGTTGCAAAAAGCATTACCTTTTCGTCATCAACAGAGGGAGAATCACATTTTTCCGTTTTCATAACAGACGTTGCAATATTGTATACCTTACGCTGTTTAAATTCTTCTGCTTTACCGTCATTCCAATTTTTAACAGGACGGTAATAACCTGTAATTCTACTGTATACTTCAGTATCTGCTCCGCATTTGGGACAGGTATACTGTTCGCCTGCAATATATCCGTGCTCTTTACATACGGAGTATGTGGGCGACAGAGTATAATAAGGCAATTTATAATTGTCTGCTATCTTTTTAACAAGAGATGCGGCTGCCTTCCAGTCGGGAAGTTTTTCACCCAAAAAGGCGTGGAATACTGTACCTGAAGTATAAAGGGTTTGTAATTCATCCTGTATGTCCAAAGCTGTAAATATGTCTTCGGTATATCCTACGGGAAGATGTGAACTATTGGTATAATAAGGAGTACCGCCTTTTTCTGATGCTGTAATTATGTCAGGGTATCTCTTTACATCATGCTTTGCAAGTCTGTATGTTGTTGATTCAGCAGGAGTAGCCTCCAGGTTATACAAATCGCCGTACATTTCCTGGTAATCTGAAAGTCTTTCTCTCATGTGGTTTAATACTTCTTTTGCAAACTCCTGTGTTTCCTTATGGGTAAGGTCTGCATGCAGCCATTTAGCGTTAAGACCAACTTCGTTCATGCCGATAAGACCTATGGTTGAGAAGTGGTTGTTAAATGTGCCAAGATATCTCTTGGTGTAGGGATAGAGACCTTCGTCCAAAAGTTTAGTAATAATGGTACGCTTTACTTTAAGTGAACGAGCAGAAATATCCATAAGCTTGTCCAGTCTGTGGAAAAAGTCGTCTTTATCCTTTGCAAGATATGCGATACGAGGCAAGTTGATGGTAACAACACCTACAGAACCGGTGCTCTCGCCGCTGCCAAAGAAACCGCCTGACTTTTTGCGAAGCTCTCTAAGGTCAAGTCTGAGCCTGCAACACATACTTCTTACATCGCTGGGCGCCATATCACTGTTTACATAGTTTGAGAAATACGGCGTACCGTATTTTGATGTCATTTCAAAAAGAAGTCTGTTGTTTTCAGTATCCGACCAATCAAAATTTCTTGTTATGGAATAGGTGGGAATGGGATACTGGAAGCCTCTGCCGTTAGCGTCGCCTTCAATCATGGTTTCGATAAACGCTTTGTTTACCATATCCATTTCAGCCTGGCAGTCTTTATATTTAAAGTCCATTTCCTTGCCGCCTACAATTGCGTTAAGCTCAGCAAGGTCATCAGGTACCGTCCAGTCAAGAGTAATGTTTGAGAAAGGTGCCTGTGTACCCCATCTGCTGGGTGTATTTACGCCGTATATAAATGACTCGATGCATTTTTTTACCTGTTCGTATGAAAGATTATCAGACTTAACGAAGGGTGCAAGATATGTATCAAAAGATGAAAACGCCTGTGCTCCTGCCCATTCGTTCTGCATTATGCCCAAAAAGTTAACC
>URVP01000217.1 GCA_900551345.1 uncultured Eubacteriales bacterium | reverse complement strand
CAGCCTCTCTGAATGGGTTCAAATTCATCTGCAAGGGGAGGGAAGAATTCATCCATGGGGAAACGAAGAGTGTTGAACAGATCACAGGGGTTTTCCTCTGTTGCTGCAACACATTCTTTCTGAGGATAGCAGAAATCTACAGCAGGAATTGAAAGCTGAACATTTCTTTCTATCTTTATAATAGTGAATAATCCAAGAGTTACAAGTACAATGTTTTCACCGTTTGTTACAAGCTCATCATCAAAGCAATCACATACACTTGAGGGCACGGAAGCGAGATCGCAATCGCAGCAGCAGGTGCAGTTGCATTTTTCTACAACTTTAGCCGAAAGCGCAATCGGGTCAACCACTTCTACATTGGACTACAAATTGTACTGCTGTATATTAAATAGCAGCAGTACAATTATAGTAGCGTTAATTAGTTTTTTAAGCATTTTTTATTAGAACACAAAGACTTCTGTTATAGGTTCTAAACTCAGATCATTCCATATTAATGTTTTTGTTTCGTACCTGTCAAGCGAATTATCCGGAACATCCACTTGAGCCTCAAAATGAATTTCGCTGTTTTCAGTAAGTGTTTTTTTGTCAATATCGACAGTCTGAAGCTTGTGCGTCACTTTATCATAAACAGCAAAAATTAATAAAACATCAGATTCTGTGAACCCATTATCTATATCGCTAACACTTTTTACTGTGACATTAACCGTTGTTAAACCACCGCTAATACCTGATGAATTAATGTTGTTTTGCTGTGAGTCGTAAAAATCAATATTAGTTACGGATATAGATGAATCAGTCCAATTAAATGATATATTATCTACATCAAAGTATCTATGAGCACTGCCTCCTTCGGTAAACGCAGGATAGAAAACCATATAGTTTACTCTTGATAAAGTTCTTTCAAAATCATCATATAACCAGTTGGCAAAGAAATCCTCTATAGGTATAGATATAGTTTTCCAATCACCATTTGTATTATTTACTTTAAATTTACCCGGAGTTTCTCGCGGATTTTCGCCATTTTGGTATAATGCGATATTAACATCTGTATTTGAGCGTATATCAAGAGTTATATATTTAAAATCTGAAAGTGACCACATATGGCTCTCGCCGAATGGTAAATTCATATGTGGTGATTTCATCTCACCGGTAGTTCCTGTTTCATCAAAAGAAGTTCTATAGTATCGATCAGTTGATGAACCATCTTTGAATACCTTTACTACATCCCAATTTTTCATGTTACCTGTATACCCTTTATATCCCCACAACTCGTCGTTGCTGTTATTAAAATTAACAACTTTTCGATTAACAACTGCTTGAGAATATTTGTCTAGTGATTTCGGCAATATTAAAGATGATCCCACATCAGATGTGATAAGCTGTGAATTTACAATTGATATAAACTCCGGATTGCAACCACTTATCTGTACTGAATCTCCCTCTTGAATATCGCAATAGAACTGTATTTCAGATAAAAGTCCCGATGTTGCCGGAAGTTCCATGACATTTTCGTTTCCGGAAACATTAACAATAATATTTTGATTTTTGTCAGATGTATATACAAGCTTTATTCTATCTCCGTCAGCCGGGCTTATAAATGACAAATCTTTTGTAGTGGCAGGTATGACTTCAATTTTATCAATCGTTATTGGAGAATTATCATCAGCAGGTTTAAAAGATATGGAGTTTTCACCTTCTTTTAAACTTACAGTTGTGTTATATTCACCAAAGTTTTCAGTATCGCCTGTTGGTTCAAGCATAATATATTTTACAACCCGATTATCTACACTGATTGCCAATTTTAGAGGATTAGTACCGCTGTGTGAATATATAATATTAAGTCGTATATCGTCATTATACTCAGAGTTTATACGGCAATATTCAAGACCGGAATCTGTATTAGGAAGGATTACGCAACGATTGTTTGACGCACCGGTTACATCCACTCTTTGTCCGTTTCCCGATGTTACGGCGTACTCAGCTTCAAAAGAACGCTTAGTGCCAAATTTAAGTTGTGTGAAATCTTCTTTGTTAGACAGATGTTTAACAAGCGCTTGCATATGAACACTATCACCGGTCAATGGATCCATATCAGCATTTTGTGGATAAACATTGAGTTTATTCCCATTGCCCCACCAATGCCCTGCGGACCAAATGGTGGCATCCATACCATATGAATCAACAGCGTTGAGAAATGAATCTATCACGGCTGTCCATCTTGTTGAAGGTTGAAAATCTCCTGCGTTTGAATCGTCTCTGTAAGGAGCTCCGTATTCACCTACATATCCTTTCAAATTGTATTTTTGACACCATTCACCAAAATCCTTAAGCCTCTTAGCACCTATTTCCATTAAATCAGGTGTTTCCTTAATTTGCTCATCGTATGAGAGGGCGTACTTACCGCTCAAATCTGTATCAAAATAACAATGAGCTGAATACGAGGTATTGTTATAAGGGTCATCTATCCACGGTTCTTCACCATTTGTTTTAACCCAATCATTAGCGTGTGCATATAAATTACCCTCAACAAAAATAAGTGTGTCGTCATTGTTATTCCTTATGGCATCTACCGCCGCCTGTGAGGCATTATGCCAATAACTAACACTTACCCCTACATAAACAGGCTCATTCATAATATCATAAGCATAAACACCTTCATTGTCCTTAAATTCTTTTGAAAGTCGGCTCCACAAATCGGCGTAAATTTCATTTGTAACACTGCTGCCGGGTACACCGATCAATTCATTGTAATACTTTCCGTA
>URVP01000216.1 GCA_900551345.1 uncultured Eubacteriales bacterium | reverse complement strand
CCCGCCTTGAACGCTTCACAGCATTGGGCGGCTGGACGAGAACCGTGCAGGGGTGCCTGCGACAATGTATGAAATACATTGCGCAAGCCCGTGGAGCGCAGCCGGCGCCGTTTGTATTTGCTGTAACTATATTTGTAATAGTGTACTTGCTGTCTTTCATAAGATGTATTATCTCTTTCTCACAGGAGGTATCCAAATGAACGACAATATGGCATATTTAACTGATACAAGTAAAATATCTATAGATAAAATGAATTTTATAATCACAAATTTTCGCCCTAAACATTCAGATAAATATAAAGAAATAAAGTCTGAAATAGAAAGAAAACTTTTTGATGTTTTCAAAAAGTATGCAATTAGGCATTGAAAGTTATGATATAGCGCGTTATAATATGAGTAATATGGGCGGCTCATATCATAACATCGTTATGGAGGTATACGATGTTTGACGCTATATATACACGACAATCTATTGACAAAGCGGACAGTATATCAGTAGAAAGTCAGCTTGAATACTGCAAGTATGAGACACGCGGTAATCCGTATAAAGTATATTCAGATAAGGGATACAGCGGCAAAAATACTAACCGTCCCGGTTTTGAAGAAATGATGAGCAACATTAAGGAAGGCAACGTCTCAAGAGTTATCGTCTATAAGTTAGACCGTATTAGCCGTTCTATCTTAGACTTTGCAAATATGATGGACATATTTGGGCAATACAATGTCGAGTTTGTTTCGTCAACAGAGCGGTTTGATACGTCAACACCTATCGGACGGGCGATGCTGAATATCTGTATTGTCTTTGCACAGCTTGAGCGCGAAACAATACAAAAAAGAGTTGCCGATGCTTATTACTCACGGAGTAAGCGGGGTTTCTATATGGGAGGGCGCATTCCGTATGGTTTCTCAAAAACAAGCACCGTAATAGACGGTATAAAAACGTCTAAATACGTTCCTGTCCCAGAAGAAGCAGAACAAATAAGGCTGATGTATTCTATGTATTCCGACAGTAAACATTCACTTGGTGATATTATTGCATACTTTAATGAACATGGAATAAAAAATCTTCGAGGTGGAATGTGGAGCGTAGGCAGAATCAGCGATATGCTTCGCAATCCTGTATATGTAATGGCAGACGCAGATGTGTATGACTTTTTTATTAGTCAAGGTGCAAATGTTATAAATCCTGTTTCGGATTTTACCGGATATAATGCGTGTTATCTATATCAGGGGAATAAGTCTAAAACAAGAAAGCAGCTTGATTTAACCGATAAGGAAATTGTACTGGCGCCTCATCAGGGGATTGTTTCTTCAAAAGATTGGATAAAATGCCGTTTGCGCTGCTTGAATAACAGACAATCAACGCAAACGTGCAAAGCGAAAACTTCATGGCTGGTCGGCAAAGTAAAATGCGGAAAATGCGGTTATGGTCTTACGATTGTGAAAGCAAATACGAAATGGCACAGATATTTTGTATGTGCGACATCTCTCGCAACAAAAAAAGCGAATTGTCAAGGTACAGGCGGCACAGTTTATGCTGATGTATTAGAAGATTATATTATAAAGGCGATTCGAGAAAAATTATCAGAATTCAAAACGCTTACTTATCAATCCGAACAAAAAAGCAAGCCAAAAGTCAATGAAAATAAAATACGTTTGTCTGAAATAGACAAAGAGATTGACGATCTGCTTTCCAAAGTGGTCGGGGCAAATACTGTTTTAATGGAATACATCAACAAAAAGGTTGAACAGTTAGATACAGAGAGAAAAAATCTTCAAGAAGAAATAGTATCACTTACCCATAACCAAAATGCAAAAGATATAGAAACAGTAACCAACCACGTTGAAACTTGGGATAGTATCAGCTATGAAGATAAGCAATCTGTTGTTGACACATTGATTAAAGTTATACGTATTGCCGACGGCAATATAGAGATAACTTGGAACATTTAAGGCGTATTTATATAACGCCGTTTTTTAAGATATTTTTACTTGTATCATTCTGTTTCGGTGAGGCACTTGACCGAGTACAAAGTCAAGTTGACCATAAGCAGGGCAGAGGTTTTTCAACGAAAGATTGTTAATTTGATTAAATATTTAATATATATTAATGCCCCGAGAAGTAGAGGAATGCTATTGCAACTTTACTTATCGGGGCAATTTATTTGCTAAATTTTATAATATTTCCTGGTTAGTTGATATATATTATAGAAAATGCACTAAAAAAATACACAAAAACCTTGATATACTGTTAAAAAGTTAGTATAATTTATATATAGCATAATCAATTTTAATATGGCTAAAAATTCTGAATATATGTATCCAAAAATGTATAATATACAATAATAAATATACTTTAAACCTTTGTCTGCAGCGCTTTTGCAGGAAAATTCCCTAATGTGTAAAAAAAAAATAAATACTTATAAAGTTAGTTAATATATAATGTAGTCGTACAGAGAAAGAACGGCTGTGAAAGGAGCCATGGTCTTATGAATAAAAGACAATCAGATATACTGAAAACTCTGTATAATAACCGAGGCTTTATGACTTTATCTGATATAGTCGATGAGTTCGGAGTTTCTGCTAAAACCGTAAGAAATGACATCTCTTCGATAAAAGAATATCTTGCCGATCAGGGTGCAGGTTCATTGGAATCTAAGCCGCATGTAGGAGTAAGAGCGATTATAACTGATGAAGAATGGGCATACCTTTTGGAAAACTCACATGAGGATAGCGAAGACAGAGAAATAATGTTTTTTATAATTCG
>URVP01000215.1 GCA_900551345.1 uncultured Eubacteriales bacterium | reverse complement strand
GCCAATCAGCAGTGTGAAAATAAAGCTGAAAGCAAATAATTGCAAAGCGGATCGGGCCGCCGCACTATCTGTGCGGCAGCCTTTTTTCATTATTAAGAAATTAAAGGTGATTTTGTGATACATCAATATAAATTGGGCGGATATAATATTGTGCTGGATGTTTGTTCCGGTGCGGTTCATGCAGTGGACGATTTGGCGTATGATATTATCCGGATGTTTGAAGATAATTCCAAAGATAGGATAGTTGCCTCTTTGTCCGAAAAGTATGCTTCCTGCCCCGACATTACCCGTGAGGAAATAGAAGAGTGCTATGACGGAGTGCTTGAACTTAAAGAAAACGGCAGTCTTTTTACGCCGGATACTTTTGAACCTATGGCGGGTGAGCTTAAACAAAAGACCGCCGGTGTGGTCAAGGCGCTGTGTCTGCATGTAGCTCATACATGTAATCTTAACTGCTCCTATTGCTTTGCAAGCCAGGGCAAATATAACGGCGACCGTGCTGTAATGAGCTTTGAAACGGGCAAACAGGCGCTGGATTTTCTTGTTAAAAATTCAGGAACGAGAAAAAATCTTGAGGTGGACTTTTTCGGCGGAGAACCGCTCATGAACTGGGATGTGGTAAAACAGCTTGTCGCATATGCTCGGAGTATTGAAAAAGAATACAATAAAAATTTCCGCTTTACCCTCACTACCAACGGCATGCTTGTTGACGATGAAGTTATCGATTTTGCCAACAAAGAGATGAGCAATGTAGTAATGAGCCTTGACGGCAGAAAAGAAATACATGACCGGTTCCGTGTGGACTATGCAGGTAAAGGAAGCTGGGATACCATAGTACCTAAATTCCAAAAATTCGTTAAAGCAAGAGACGGTAAAAATTATTACATAAGAGGTACTTTTACTCATGCCAATCCGGACTTTTTAAAGGATATACAGCAGATGCTCGATTTGGGATTTACAGAGCTTAGTATGGAGCCTGTGGTTTGTGCCCCGGGCGACCCGTCCGAACTTACGGATGAGGATCTGCCCATTATATTTGAGCAGTACGAAAAGTTGGCAAATCTTATGATAAAACGCCGCAAGGAGGGCAGACCCTTTACTTTCTACCACTATATGATTGACCTTTCGGGTGGTCCGTGTATTTATAAAAGAATTTCCGGCTGCGGCTCGGGGACTGAATATATGGCGGTTACTCCTTGGGGTGATTTGTATCCTTGCCATCAATTTGTAGGAGACGAAAAGTTCAAGCTGGGCGATATTTGGACAGGCGTTACCAATAAGGATATTCAGTCAGAGTTTTCCCGGTGCAATGTGTACTGCCGCAGTGAATGCCGTGACTGCTGGGCAAGACTTTACTGCTCAGGCGGCTGCAGTGCAAACGCTTACCATTCAACCGGCAGTGTAACAGGCGTTTACAAATATGGCTGTGAGCTTTTCCGTAAGAGAATGGAATGTGCCATTATGGCCGCGGTATCTGCTCAGCTTGATGAGGAATAATTATGGATACTCCCATTTGTGATTTTATAGATAAATATGCAAAAAATGACGCTCTGAGGCTGCATATGCCCGGTCATAAGGGAAAAGAATATACTGGGTGTGAAAAGGGCGATATAACCGAAATACCCGGTGCAGACAGTCTGTATGAAGCAGAGGGTATAATCTGTCAAAGCGAGCATAATGCAGGTAAGCTGTTCGGTGCAGATACCTTTTATTCTGCCGAAGGGTCTTCTTTGTGTATTCGTGCAATGCTTTACCTTGCAGCTCTTTATGCAAAGCATAATCGCAAAAAGCCCCTTGTCATTGCCGCACGAAATGTGCATAAAACTTTTGTCAGTGCGGCGGCTCTGCTTGATTTTGATATTATGTGGCTGACAGGCAAGGAGGAAGAGTCCTACCTTTCCTGCCGTATCGACCCGGATAAATTAGAGAATATGCTTACAGGTATGACGGATAAGCCGGCGGCAGTTTATATTACATCACCTGATTATCTTGGCAACATTTCAGATGTGGAAAAAATATCTCGCATATGTCACAAACACGGCGTATTGCTGCTGACAGACAATGCCCACGGTGCTTATCTTAAATTTCTTCCAAGGTCGTTACACCCTCTTGATTTGGGTGCGGACATATGCTGTGATTCAGCTCATAAAACTTTGCCCGTCCTGACAGGGGGAGCATATCTTCATATTTCACCCTCAGCACCTGACTTTTTTAGGGAGCATGCAAAGAGGGCGCTCGCTCTGTTCGGCTCAACCAGTCCGTCTTATCTGATTCTAAGGTCTCTTGACATGGCAAATAAATACCTGTCCGACGGATATGGAGACAGATTTGGGACATTTGTTAAAAGTGTTGAACAGATAAAGCAGAGGCTGAGTCAAAAATACAGCTTTATAGGTGATGAACCCATTAAGCTTACCATAGAAACCAAAAAGTATGGGTATACAGGATACGAATTTGCCCAAGAGCTTGCAAAAAGAAATATAGTTTGTGAGTTTGCCGACCCTGACTATATAGTGCTTATGCTCACTATTGAAACAGGGGAAGAGGGACTTATAAAACTTGAAAATGCACTTACGGATATACCGTGCAGAAATCCAATAACCATCTGCCCTCCTGCTGTCAGCACGGCACATAAGGTGATGAGCGTGAGAGAGGCAGTTTTTTCTCCGGCAGAAACACTTCCTGTAAAAGAATGCTTAGGCAGAGTGTTTGCTTCAGCAAGCTTCGGATGCCCTCCTGCGGTGCCTATTGCGGTCAGCGGCGAGAGGATAGATGCAGATA
>URVP01000214.1 GCA_900551345.1 uncultured Eubacteriales bacterium | reverse complement strand
GTTGTAGAGGGTTCATATTCATGTCACCCCGATTTGTGGGACTATTACGACCTTCATGTTTTTGTTGATATAGATGCTAAAACACAGATGGAAAGAATAATTGCAAGAAACGGCATTCAGGCTGCTGAAGTTTTTAAAAGCAAATGGATTCCGATGGAGGAAGAGTACTTTTCTGCATTTGATATTCAAATGCGATGCGAAATTCAGGTATAGTAATATAATAAATTTAAGGCTGCACATCTTATTTGATATGCAGCCTTTTATTATGAGTATGTTTTTATTATATTTTCTGCAACGCATTTTTTGGAAATGCATCTGTCCATTGACAGCTTTTCTATGTATCGATGTGCATCTGATTCGGTCATTTTTAGCTGGTCTATAAGGATCCATTTAGCACGGTTTACAATACGGATTTCTGCCATTTTATCTTCCAATGAAACTGTTTTCTTTTCCAGTTTCCGCAGTCGTTCTCTGGTGCTGCTCATCCAGTCAAGAGCTTGATTAACAGTGTTGCTTGAAACTGGCTTTGGCAAAGTAAATACACCATGTGCCGATACTTTGCTGTATGCGGCATCATAAAATTCTTTTTTTACAAACAATAGAGTTATTGAGCTTTTGCCGCAGCACACATCTATTGAAAAATCAATACCGTCCTCGTCCGGGAGAGGAGAGCTTACTATAATAAAATCATAATCACGCTCGAGTATAGCTCGCCGTGCCGCATTTATACTTGTTTCAATTCGTACCGGTTTATATCTAAAGTCGGGAAGCAAGCCTTTTATCGCAAGACTGAATTTATCGGACGAAGATATAATAAGAACACTGTAAACCCGTTCCTGTAAATCCATTCAGCTTCCCCCCTTTTTATATAATATTAATGAGTTTTATTTACAGTAAACGCTTATTAAAGATTTAGGCAGTGTTTTTTCTATAAAATCGCTGTCTAATGCTGCTTTTTTAGCCTCTTCAAGGCTTTCCGGCAGTTTACCATAATTTTTAACCGTGTTTTGATCTGCCGTATATAGGTTTATGTCCGATACCATAGGCAGCTCAGATTTATTTTTTATGCCTTCAAGCCCTGCGTATATTAACAGTGTGAAAGCAAGATAAGGATTTGTGGTAGGGTCGGGTGACCGCAGCTCTGCTCTTCTGTATTCTCCTGTTGCCGCCGGCAGTCTTATAAGCTGCGAACGGTTTTCACCTGACCATGATATATACTTTGGTGCTTTGTTGCTTCCGAATCGTTTGTAAGAGTCTGCAAGAGGATTTAAAAATACGGTCATATCTTTTACATGATTAAGTATACCGGCAATCATGTGAATCATCATAAGATGATTGGGATCGTTTTTTACGGACATATTTATATGGAATCCGTTACCCGGCATGTTCGGCAGTGGCTTAGGAGAAAAGTCTGCACAAAGACCGTTTCTTCCGGCAACTGTTTTAACAACCGTACGGAATGTCATGGCGTTGTCAGCAGCAGAAAGAGGAGAGGAATAATGAAAATCGATCTCATTTTGTCCGGGACCTTCTTCGTGATGTGAACTTTCGGGTTTTATTCCCATTTGTTCCAGAATGAGGCATATTTCCCTACGAACATTTTCCCCTTTGTCTTCCGGCGCAATATCCATGTAACCTGCTGTATCATAAGGTGTTTTTGTCGGCAGCCCGTTTTCATCAAGCTTAAACAGATAAAACTCAAGTTCCGACCCGAATGCAAATTCAATACCCTCCGCTTTTGCATCTGATATTGCTTTCTTTAAAAGCCCTCTTGTATCGTTTTCAAACATTTTACCGTCAGGATACATAATATTACAGTACATACGGACAACTCTGCCGTGTTCAGGCCTCCAAGGAAGCACCGAAAGGGTTTCAGGGTCGGGCTTTAGCAGCAGGTCTGAGTGTGTTTCATCACCAAAACCTTCAATTGCAGATGCATCAATGGCAATGCCATATTCAAAAGCCCGGGGAAGCTCACTCGGCATAATGGATATGTTTTTTTCCTTGCCGTAAATGTCGCAAAAAGCAAGGCGAATAAACTTAACATCCTCTTCACCCACATATTGTATAACCTCTTGTGCTGAATACTTCATATCACATACCCGCTTTCATTTTAGTTTGCTACATACATTTGTTTGTACGGATTCTTGCTGTCCGGTGTAACCACTGTAAATGTAGAATTCAAAATTTCGCTTGGTTCATAACCGAAAATACTGCAAAATTCTTTAATGTAGTCTTGTATTTCGTCCAAATCATTTTTATCAGCCGTTTTTGCCGTAACCTGACGGGGAAATTGTATGCCTTTACATTCGCTGCGAAGATATATTTTTCCACCGTGCATGCCTGTGGACGGATAGTTACCTACTATGTTTTTATTATCGTCACTGAGTCCGAGTACAATTATGGTACCGCCTGCCTGATATTCTCCGAGGAAACTTCCGCATTTGCCGCCGATAACCATAACCGGCTGTTTTTCTTTATAAGCTTTCATATGTATGCCGGCACGGTATCCTGCGTTGCCTTTGACAAATATTTTGCCGCCACGCATAGCGTATCCCGCCGCATCACCTATATTTCCGTGAATAATAATTTTTCCGTCGTTCATTGTGTCGCCGTAGGGCTTTATCTTTTTCAGGTCGAGGGTCTGGTCGAAATCCCTGCCTTCGGTTGAATATAATCCTCCACTCATAGAATCAATATGCTAATATAGTTAAAATAAGGCGTTTGGTCGTACTTGCAGCATCGGAATATCATTTTTTCGCTGCGGCGCGACTGCCGTTTTTCATAATCTCCACGAAGGGGTTGTAGTAGTTG
>URVP01000213.1 GCA_900551345.1 uncultured Eubacteriales bacterium | reverse complement strand
GTACAAAAGAAAGGAAATGATTTTATGGTAACAAAAGACACAATTATTATTGATGTACTCAATATGGACCCCGGTACGGAAAAGTTTTTTCTGGCAATCGGCATGCACTGTTTAAGATGCCCTTCCGCAAGCGGCGAAACAATTGAGCAGGCTTGCATGGTACACGGCGTAGATGCTGATAAGCTTATCGAAGATCTTAACGAGTATCTTAATTCAAAGGGTCTGTAATTTTAAAACAAAACCTTCAGCAAGGAAAGGATTTGAAAAAACATGCCAACAAAGATAATTATCGGCGCTCAGTGGGGCGACGAAGGAAAAGGTAAAATAACGGATATGTATGCACAGCAATCTCAGGTTGTGGTGCGTTCTTCCGGCGGAAATAATGCAGGTCATACCATTGAGGCTGACGGAGTACAGCATAAGCTGCATCTGCTGCCTTCAGGTATACTCAACCCCGACACCCTGTGCATTATCGGCACGGGAGTAGTTGTTGACCCTAAGGTGTTGCTTGAAGAGATTGACGGTATGCATCAAAAGGGCGTAACTACCGACAACCTGCGTGTTGACGGCAGAGCGCATGTAATCATGCCATACCATATTGAACTGGACGGTCTTGCTGAAAGCGCAAGGGGCAAATCAGACATCGGTACAACAAAAAGAGGTATCGGACCGTGCTATATGGATAAGGCTGAGCGCTGCGGCATCCGTATGTGTGACCTGGCAGAGCCTGAAATCTTTGCACAAAAGGTTAGAAATGTTATTGATATTAAGAACAAGATTATTGTTAATGTTTACGGCGGAAAAGCTCTTGATGCTGACAGTATAATAGCTGAATATACCGAATACGGAAAACGCCTTAAAAAATATATAACAGAAACCACTGCACCTCTTTACAATGCCATCAAAGAGGGCAAAAAGGTGCTGTTTGAAGGTGCCCAGGGTACATTGCTTGACCTTGACCTGGGTACATATCCTTATGTTACATCTTCACACCCTGTAGCAGGAGGAGTGTGTGTGGGTACCGGCATAGGCCCCACACTTATAGACGAAGTTATAGGTGTTGCCAAGTCATATACCACAAGAGTGGGTAAGGGTCCTTTCCCTACAGAACTGCTTGACGAAACAGGAGATAGGATAAGAAACAGCGGCCACGAATTCGGTACAACTACCGGCCGTCCCAGAAGAACCGGCTGGTTTGATGCAGTTATTATGAGATATTCTGTAAGAACGAGTTCGCTCACAAGCATTGTTATTAATAAACTTGATACTCTTTCAGGCGTAGGCGACCTTAAAATCTGCGTTGCTTATGAAAAAGACGGCGAGATTTTAAAAGATTTCCCTGCCAGCCTGGAACAGCTTGCACAGTGCAAGCCGGTTTATGTTGATATGCCCGGATGGGATGAAGACATAAGCGGTATCAGAGATTTTGACAAATTGCCTGAAAATGCACGCAAGTATATAGAGAAAATCGAGCAGGAATGCGGAGCTAAGGTTTCTATCGTCGGCGTAGGTCCGGGCAGAGACCAGATTATTGAAAGATAAATAACGCTTCTTAAAAATAAATCGAAAGGAAGTGCAATATTGGCTGAGAAAAAGACACAGTCTGCACCCAAGGAGGGTCTTACTTATAAAGGCAAACCTCTTTTAAGATGCGGAAACAAAATTTACTATGGTAATCCCGAAGATAAATATATTATATATATGCAGATTCAGGAAACTACCAAGATAATGGATTTGGATATCGGGACTGAAATTGTTGTACAGCTACAGACAAACAAAGCCCCCGGTCTTGAAAAGGTTATTAAAAGCGCAGAAAGAGACGGCCTTTACGCTGCTCTTGACCTGGGCGAATTTTGGCTTACTGAAGCGTTGGAAGAAGACGCTGAATAAAGCCTGCACAGCGAAAGAAAAAAGTAAGGGAGGTTAAACTCTGTGCATTGTTACAAAAGAAATATTCTTCTGTGCCTTGTATTTGTTTGCGCTGTTATGTGTGCGCTTATGATTACAGCTTCGGCAGAGGAGATTGGGTATGTTAATTCATCGGACGGACTTAATCTTAGAACGGGTCGCGGAACCGATTATACATCTTTGACAGTTATAGGCTGCGGTGAGAAAGTCACCCTTTACGACTGTGAAGACGGTTGGATGAAGTGCAGCTATAACGGACAGGAAGGATATGTGTGTGCACAGTACATATCCTTTGCCGCGGAAACCGGTGAGCGTGTAAATATTGCTCCTGTAACGAATACAGGCAATGCAATATCACACGAAGCGGCTAAGTATCTGAGTGTTCCTGTAACGCATACAGGTAACGCAATAGTAGACGAAGCGGCTAAGTATCTGGGTGTTCCTTATGTTTATGCCGGAACTTCTCCCTCAGAAGGTTTTGACTGTTCGGGATTAGTATATTATGTATTTACAAACCTGGGCTACAGCATGAACAGAACGGCTGCCGACCAGGCAACCCAGGGTGAATATGTGAGCAAGGAAGAACTCCTTCCGGGTGATTTGGTGTTCTTCGGTACGGCTGACTACATAAATCATGTGGGTATATATGTTGGTAACGGAATGATGATTCATTCTCCCAAGCCCGGATATACCGTAACTTATGCAACAATAATGTCAGGTTATCACTGTGATAACTATGTTACCGCAAGGCGCCTCACAGCTCCTGAAAATGCTCAGTAACGGATAAAAAATCAAACGCAGCGATGAGCGGGCAGTTTAATTACTGATGCGCTTTTGCTGCGTTTTGTTGTGGATTAAAATGTGTTTTATTAAATTTACGGAATGATTGTTTTATGAAAAGATATGTTA
>URVP01000212.1 GCA_900551345.1 uncultured Eubacteriales bacterium | reverse complement strand
GAGCAACAGGCACAGACGGTACTGTAGAAAAGGATTTGAATCTTGCCGTTGCAAAATACCTTGCAGCATATCTGGAAAAGGAAAATATCTCTTACATTATGACTCGTAATACTGATGTGTCCATACACGATGCCGACAGTACAACAATACGCAGTAAAAAAAATTCCGACTTGCTTAATCGTCGTAAGATTATAGAAAACTGTGGTGCTCAACTATTTGTAAGTATCCATATGAATTACTTTGAACAAAGCCAGTATAAGGGGGCTCAGGTTTTTTATTCTACCCTTAACCCAAACAGCAAAGCCTTTGCACAAACCGTTAAAAATTCGCTTATGGATACATTAAAAGACGATAATAAGCGAGAAATAAAAGAGGCATATGATTCGATTTATCTTATGAAATATACATCTATGCCAGCCGTTTTGGTCGAATGCGGCTTTATCTCCAATCCGGAAGAGGAAGCTCTCCTGAAAACAAAAACATACCAGAAAAAAATCGCTAAAGCCATCTGCAATGCCATTGTACAAACGCTTGACAATAAAAAAGATTGAAACATACATATTATCCAAAATAAAGGGGATGTTGCTTTGGCAACATCCCCTTATATGGATAAAAGTGTGTAATTAACTCAACTGATATTTTATAATTATTTTCTTCTTATCGTCTTAATAACAGGCGGATCAAGAGGACAGTCATTCTCATCTCTTTCAAGATTTACAATGCTGTCAACGGTGTCCATACCGCTGGTTACTTTTCCGAATGCTGCATATTCTCCATCAAGCCAGTCAGCAGTATCTACCATAATAAAAAACTGAGATGATGCACTGTCGGGAGCCATTGTTCTTGCCATTGACAGTACGCCCCGTTCGTGCTTTAACGGGTTTTCAAAACCGTTGCTTTCAAATTCTCCGTATATGCTGTCAGCTGTCTTTTCGTTCATTTCAGCGTCCATTCCGCCGCCCTGAATCATAAATCCCGGTATTACTCTGTGGAATATAAGACCTGCATAAAAATCTTCATCAACCAGTTTCAAAAAGTTTTCAACCGTTTTGGGAGCTAGGTCGGGATAAACCTCTGCTTCAATAACTTCTCCTGATTCCATAACGATTTCGATTGTAACCTTGTTTTTTGTTTTTTCATCAAGGGAAACGCTTTGGGTGTTTGAGTTTGTTTGTGACTGGGTGTTACTTTGATTGGTGTCCGAATCCTGCTGCTCGTTATTGTTGCATGCGGTAAATAATATACCTGCAAGAGCAATACACATGATAAGAGCGATAATTTTAGTAAGTTTTTTCATAATGTGTTGTCCTTTCAATTGTGTTATTTAATAGTCTTAAGCTCATATTCCTGTGTTCCAAGTCCAAGCTCCTCAAGAGCTTTAAGCTGAGTATAAGGATTTTTACCGTGCAGTTGCTGGAAAAGATGACCTTCACCCGAAAGTTCCATACCTGCCGGAACTCCTGCGGGAATAAGATCTTCCATCTTTATTGCGTCTATGCATGCTCTTTCTATTGCAACAATATCATCGCTTGCCATAATACCTATATCGGGTACAAGTGATGGTGTTGTCATGCCCCAGCAGTCGCAAAGTGCGGTAATCTGAGTAAGCACATTAATATAGTATACATTCCCCGGCTCAAAAGTATCCAAAACAGTTTTTGTGCAAAGTGCCATTCCTTTCTGGAAATCTTCATAATCGTGAGAATCAAGGCGTATTGCCTCGGTAGGACAGACTTTTACACAGTGTTGGCACATGGTGCAGTGATGATAGTTTACTTTGTATATACCGTTTTCGTCAAACTCATTCGCATAGTGATTGCATGCTTCAAGACACTTTTTACAATGAACGCACTTGTCCTTGTCCCATACAAGTCCGCCTTCAAGGCTGTGTATTTCTCCTCTTGTTCTGTCGGTAACACATCCCATAGCAATGTTTTTGCATGCTCCGCCGAATCCGCATGCACCGTGTCCCTTAACATGAGAAAAGTCAATCAGGAAGTCAGCGTCGTTTATAAGTCCCGCAACATCAACATGCTTAAAACTTTTATAGCTTACTTCTTTTGTGTAGTAATACTTACCGAAATATCCGCAGTCGTCCAGTACCGGACAACCAAGATTACTGTCTGTATAACCTCTCTCTTCAGGATGACGATGATACACATAATGATCCGTAATAAAGCATTCTCCGCCGTTGTCCTTAATAAAAGTTACAAGCTTTTTTACAAAAACCGGATGTATGGTGGAAAAGGTTATTCCCGAACCTACATGCATTTTTATCGCAATTTTTTTCCCTTTTATCTTTTCGGCAAGGCCGGATTTTTTTAAAAGCCTTTCAAATTTTGCAGGCAAAGTCTGGTCCGCTTCATATCGGGAATACGCCATGGGCGCAAACAAAACTTCAGATGCCATGTCTGATTTTCCTTCCTTTTCTTTTTTCCTAATGATACCAGTTTTTTTGCCTTATGTCAATTGGTTTTCAATCAGTATTTTCTTCTGAAATAATGCCAAGCCGCTGCATAAATAATTATCTGCCCGCATATTACATAGGCAATTGCAGATGCTATACTCCCCATTTTTAAATATGAATAAACACACATTGCAATAAATTCGCAGTATACAGAAACCCAAAATGCAAAAGAATAGCTTTTTTGAGCTATAAAAATATTTCTTTCATCCTTGCAGCCGTTTTCGTATTTTTTTAACTTTTCCTTGTCTTTAAGCAGTATAACTGTTTTTATCGTCATTGCTATTGCTGCGATTATCATCGCCGCTCCCATATAAATCATCTGTTCGTTATTGTCAATTCCCAAAATAAGTAC
>URVP01000211.1 GCA_900551345.1 uncultured Eubacteriales bacterium | reverse complement strand
GCATACGATATGCATTTGTCTTCAACACTCTTTTACAAAGTTCCACGCCCGCTAAGAGCTGTAATGCTTTAACCTCCCTTATCCCTTTAATCTTCATGAGTGAGTTCACATGCATGTTAAACAATTGGCTTAATCCTTCTGTTTCAATCAACACATCTTGTGCAATATCAAAGACAGAACGATCTTTACTGCCACTCTGCAAAATCAATGCAATCAATTCTAGATCTGACAAAGAGTTTAATCCTTGTCGCAAAGCTTTTTCTCTTGGTCTTTGATCCAAGCTCATTTCTTTTACCTTCATACTATCTATTACACCGAAAAATAAAGAATGACAAATTTTTCTAAAAAATGCTTGCGTATTTTATAGAGTCATGATAATATACAAAGGCACTGATATTTCAGTGACATATATTCTTGGAGAAGTACTCAAGTGGTTGAAGAGGTGCCCCTGCTAAGGGTATAGGTCGGGAAACTGGCGCGAGAGTTCAAATCTCTCCTTCTCCGCCATTTAATAAATACACTTTTAAGAAAACAAAAGTGTATTTATTTTTTCGCATTACTTTAATGACAAGCAGCAAAAAAATACCCGTCAACTTATCTTGTTGACGGGTATTTAAGTTATATGGCACTGTTATATACTCGGTAAATAAGAAGAATACTTTGTTCTACAGTACAAGAATCCTTTGGAGAAGCAGTACTGTCTGATGTACCGTTCATAATTCCGTTTTCAGCAAGCTCTCCGACGCTTTGAACAGCCCAGTCGGAAATATCTGATTTATCAGCAAATTTTTCAATACTGCCCATAGCCGGAGTTAAATCCTTTCCTGTATTTTCTTTTATAACTTCCGTAGCACGAAATACCATAGCTGCAATTTGTTCACGATTAGTTGTATCGGTGGGTGCAAATAAATTATCACCAACGCCGTTTACAACACCGTACTTATAAGCTTTAAGTACAGCAATGTTTGTTGTATCGGTAAAAGTGCCTGTCGGAGCTGATTCAATCTGTGTATTTAAGACTTTTTCTAACATGTTAGATACAAGTTCAGCGAATTGCTCCCGGTTTATTGTATCCTGATATTTAGGGCTGCCCGTTAAATTTGGAACTAAACCGGCATCAACCGCTAAATCTATCTCGCTCTTTGCCCAATCGCTAGGAACATTTTCTGAAAGTTCAACACCTTCATCAATAACTACATCAACTTGTGTTAAATCCTGTTTGTGAGCTTCCCAAGCCATTGCACTTGTTTGAAATATCATTGTACCTGCAATAGCGGCGGATAAAATTATACGATATATTTTCATAACTGTATTACCTTTCATATTTATTTTTCGCAGATGGAATGATCTGCATTTTTGGCTGATATTTCACTTCCGTCAGGAAAGTAATAGTATTTATAAGTTAAATCAACTTCATATCTTGAAATTCCTGCAAAATCTAACAACCACTGACGACCCGGCGTAGAATCGCATAGAGGCTGAAAATCATTTACAAGAGTTGAAGGATACCAATGCTGTTCGTATGGTATCGTATCATAAAAGGCTCTCAGGTCTTCATCGCTTTCAAATGTAAAGATTGTAGAAGCTACATATTTTGATAATTCTTCTGCATATGCTTGTGAATTCATATCCGAAGTGAACATAGAACTATTAATTATTTCACGCATTTGAACTGAGTAATTCTTTGTTTCTCCCGGGGCTAACTCATAGGGAATAAAGAATAGACCTGATGTATTGCCGGAATAGTGTGAGTAAATCGTGTTTGCTAATGCAACTGCAATTACGCCGGCGTCAGTCATGGATGTAGGATTTGTAATTTCTACCTGCATAGTTCCAATATCAGCCTCTGATAACCAAAATCCTGTAACCTTTGCGGTGGATGCAAATAAGCTTTCTGCATCTTTGTTATATTCAGGTAATCCGGGAGTATGGTGCTCCGGTGTAAACAGTGTGTCCTCATTCTCGTCCGGCTGTATAGTATCATCCGGCGTACTTTCCCATAAAGATTCATCCGCACGATGACCTATCCAAACTCCGTCCTGATCGTACAGTGGCATATGTACAACTGTGTTCCAATCCTGAACCAATGTCCAGTCAGTTATTAATTTACCTGTGGTATCAATATATGCATAGTCAAAACCATACCATTTTTCAGGATTGTACATATCGTAGGTGCAGGTATAAGGATCAGCTACTGATACGGACGGTGCGCCAGTCGGTTCTCTGTAAGGTTCTCTTATAACAAGTGCCTTGCCGTTTTCAAATCTACCCGTATAAATACCGGTTCCTGAATTTTGTCCGCCAACATAAAAAAGCTCATATTCTTCGTTAATGGGTATTACCTCATTGCCGCTTGTGTCAACATATCCAACACCGCTGCTTAGACCTGAAGGATGATCGTTTGACGGAGTTACGGCAGCATACCCGCCTGAAAATGAATACATCATATTATATCGTCCTTGATTTAAATTATGAAGAACTCCGTTTTTATCAACAAAATTGTCATAGTAGCCGGATAAGTAGCTTGGTGTTGACACACCGTCGTGGATAAGTAAAAGCCCGTCATGAAATTCAGCACAGAAATTCCAGTTATCTGCTGAATGTTCATAAATTTTTTGGTCGTTTAACGGATACTTAAATTCCTCCCAAAATAATCTTGTTTCTTCGTTAGGAGTAATTGAAAAACCGTCCGGTTCCATTGTATATGCAAAAGCTGAATGTGTCATTGCGGATACAGCTAACATAATTGCACATATCTTTAACGCCATTTTTTTCATACATTTCCTTCTTTCTGTTAGTGTTATTGTGCAATTTAATTTGCACATAGCTGATTATATC
>URVP01000210.1 GCA_900551345.1 uncultured Eubacteriales bacterium | reverse complement strand
GTACTGGATTAATTTCTGAAAATAAGTATACGGAATTTGTAATAGTGTTTTTCAGTAAAAATAAAATGTTACAAAAGTGTTGCATTTTTATTAAAAGTGATGTATAATAGCACTACACTGTTTCAATTCATAGTTCGGGGCGGCAATAGTTATGTAAATGTACTGCCGCAGAATGAAAGGATAGAGAGGTGGTTCTTTGTTATCTAACAAGGAAGAGCAAAATACAAAATCAATAAAAATAAGCACATTAGGAAAGCTCATAAGAAAAGTACCGGCTGCAATTAAGCAGCTGATTAATAAATCAGAAACACAAAAAAACAGTGAAAATATTAATCATTTTTCTCTTAAAGAAAATAATGGTTTCGTTTCGTATTTGAGGAAAGGAATTGTATGCAGTCTTGCGGCTGCAATTGTAACAGTTCTTGGATTTGGTACATTCGGGTCCGCAAATCTTTGCTTCGGAAGTGAGGCAATTGTTAACGGTCATTCCATAGCACTGATTAACGATGTGGACAAATTTGAAGATACATTATCTCGTGCTCAGCAATTTGCAAATGCAGTGTCAGAGCAAGAAGTAGAGTTTAATGTAACATATTTCCCCCGTGTAATGCCTCAGTCTGATGTTACTCCTGAGGATGAGATTATACAAAGTCTTTATTCGCAATGCAGCGGTATGGTACAAGGTTGTGCCCTTTACATAGAGGGTGAGCTTGTAGCAGCTGCTCCGGATATGGAAACGGCAAATCTTGCTTTGGAAGAGCTTAAGGATCAATATCGTGACGATAGTATAGAAAATCTTGTTGTTTCTTTCGATAAGGATGTGCAGCTTAAAGAAGAATATGTACCTTCGCAGATGATAATGTCTGCAGAATCCATTGCTGCAGTTCTCACAGGTGATAGAACACATTACGGATATTACACGGTTAATAAAGGTGATACGGTTGAGAAAATCGCTGAAAAGCTCAATGTAAGCGAAAGTTCTCTGGAGTATCTTAAGAATGATTCTTTGTATTCCGGTATGGTAATTGCATACCAGCATCAGGATACTCTGCTTAAGGTAAAAGCTGAGTATACACAGACGGCGTCGGTGGTAATTCCATATGAGACTGAAAGAATCAGTGACAGCTCACTTAAAAAGGGTGTAGCCAGTGTTAAAACAAAAGGTTCTGACGGCGAAAAACTCGTAACAACCAAGTATGTTATGCTTAACGGTGAAGAAACTGGCAAACAGGTTGTGGAGGAAAAAATCGTAACGCCTGTTCAGAATGAAGTTATACAGATAGGCTGCGGAGAAGCTGATGGCAAATTTATAGTAGCATCCGCAGAGGGAAGCACAGGATACTTCTTATGGCCTAACAGAGGTCAGATTAGTTCCGGATTCGGCATAAGAGCCCGTGACAATCATAAGGGTATAGACATAAGTTCTCCGCTTGGTTCTGACATATATGCGTCAGATGGCGGTACAGTTACTTTTGCAGGCTGGAATGACGGCGGATACGGATACTTGGTTATAATTGACCATGGTAACGGATATGTGACATATTACGCTCACTGCAGTGAGGTGCTTGTTAATGCAGGTGATAAAGTATCACAGGGAGATGTTATTGCACTTATAGGCAGTACCGGTATCAGCACCGGACCTCATCTTCATTTTGAAGTAAGACTTAACGGTACCCCCATCAATCCGCTTAATTATCTGGACGAATAATTACTTACAATACGGAGGGTTGGATATGAACAGAAAAATTTTGGTAGTTGACGACGAAGAGCCTATTGTTGACATTCTCAGATTTAATCTTAAAAAAGAGGGCTATGATGTTGTTGAGGCGTATGACGGTGAAACAGCCGTTCGTCTTGCTGCTGAAGAAAACCCTGATTTAATTCTTCTTGATGTTATGCTTCCCAAAATGGATGGCTTTACAGCGTGCAGAAAAATCAGAGAAAGAAGTTCAACTCCAATTCTTATGATCACAGCTCGTGAAGAAGAGGTGGACAAAGTGCTCGGCCTTGAGCTGGGTGCAGATGATTATATTACAAAGCCTTTTTCCGTAAGAGAAATTCTTGCAAGAGTAAAGGCGAATTTAAGACGAGTATCAACAGAGCTCACATATACCGGTTCAGACGCTTCAGCAGCGAGCATAAAAATGGGAGACCTTGAAATTAATATAGAAAAATATGAAGTTGTAAAGTACGGTAAGGTTATTGAACTTACACTCCGTGAATTTGAACTTCTTAAGTTTCTTGCCATACAGCCTGAGAAAATTTTCTCCCGTGAAAGCCTTCTTGAAAAGGTTTGGGGATATGAGTATTACGGCGATGTAAGAACCGTTGATGTTACGGTTAGGCGTTTGAGAGAGAAAATTGAAGACGACCCTTCCAATCCTACATATATCAGCACCAAAAGAGGAGTTGGATATTACTTTGCTAAGCAAGCTCCTCGTACAGAGGAATAGACGCTTTATTATGTGATAAGGATAGGGAATGAATTAATATAGTTTTAGTGTTGAAATTCAAATCAGATAGTCGGTTTTATCCAATAAAGCCGATCATCTGATTTTTTTATTTAGCTTTACGCATTGATGCGGTTTGTAGCTTTTGTTAACGGTGCATTTTGGCTTTTCCTAATAATTTAAAATTAAATTTTATAAAGAGCAAAACAATACAGACATCAGAGAATGCAGCGTTTCAGTATTTTGTTTGTGCGTTTTGCCCTAAAAAATGGACTGCACAATTCTTTTTTTATAAAAAAGGGAAAAACCGCCTTGTTATGAAGGTTTTTGAAAAAAATGCTTGACTTTTAGCTATGGTTGGTGTATCATAATAAGGCACGGCTTCTGCGTATG
>URVP01000209.1 GCA_900551345.1 uncultured Eubacteriales bacterium | reverse complement strand
GTCCAGATATGCACCAAGTGCATTACCCGGTATACCTGAAATCTTTATGTGCTTATCTGACATACCGGCCGCTATAAAACGCTGACCGATACAGTCTGTGACCGTGCAGGTTTTATCCGACTGACGCAATGCAATGTTTAACTCTTTATAATCGGTTGCTTTTGCACTGATATTCATATTATATCACACCTCCGAGTTTTTTTCTACGCATTTTTGAGGAAAATATTGCAAGTGACGGGGCTTTTTTCAGTGTTTCAATATTTATATCTTTAATAGGTGTTTTTTCTCTTATTAAAGATGTATATATTCCTGCCCGATCTACCTTTCCTATAAGAATGAAACCGGAAAGAACACCGTCTTTTATGTACAGTCTCTTTATATAATTTTCGCCCTTTTCTTCATACACTTTGCCGCCGTCTTTTTCTGTAAAATAGCTGCCTGCCGTCATTGCGTGCAGACCGAAAAATCCGATAGAGTTCATGGGGATTGCGTTGTCAAAAACCGACTCTCCGCCTGTCATGTTAATTCCTGCACATTTGCCCTGCATATATGCATTGGGCAGAATGGCAAGCACTCTTTTCTGTCCTGATGAAATGTCATTTCCTTCGGTGCAATCACCGGCAGCATATATATTTTTTATTGATGTTTGCATTTTGTCGTCTACCACTATGCCTCTGTTAACTTCTCCGCCTATATCTTTAAGTATTGTTGTGTTTGCTCTTACACCCACCGCAAGAACAAGTACATCAAAGTTAACTTCAGCTCCGCTTTTCATTTTTGCGGTGTTTTTGTCAAAAGTTTCTACGCTGTCACTGAGGTAAAATTTAATTCCGTGTTTTTCCAGATGACTTTGCATCAGGGCGGCACATTCATTGTCCAATATGCTCGATAGAACTCTGTCAGCCAAATCGCATACAGTAATTTCAGATACTCTTTCTGCAATGCCTTCAGCACATTTAAGACCTATCAAACCTGCTCCGACGATTAAAACTTTTGAGTTTTTATCAATAGCATTTTCGAGTGCCAATGTATCGTCAATTGTCATAAAAGAAAACTTATTTTCTACAGTGTCCAAACCTGTAAAGGGTGGAACAAAGGGGGAAGAACCGGATGCTATGCACAAACTGTCATATTTAATTTCGCTGCCGTCATTAGTTGTAACAGTTTTATTTTTATCATCAATTTTTACAGCCTGCTTTCCGTATAAAACTTCACAGTTGTTTGTTTTATAATAATCATCGTTTCTGTATTTCATTTTCTCAATAGTTGTTTTGCCCTCAAGATAGTATGAAATCAACGGACGGCAGTATACCGGATGATTCTCCTCGGATATTACGCTTATCTTTGACTTTGTGTCTTGACTTCTGATGCCTTCAATACATCCGGCTGCGGCAACGCCGTTGCCTATAATAACATAATTTTTCACAGCGCCTCACCTCTCCTCATAAATAATTGCGTTGTTGGGACATCCTGCAACACATGCAGGACCTGAGCAGGAGTTTTCAAGGCAAAGTTCGCATTTTTGAACAACGCCGTTTTCTCCTTGAGCCACAGCTCCGTATGGACATACCAAAATACATGTAAGACAACCGATACATTTGTCTTTGTTAATGCTGATAACACCGTCTTTGATATTGAGCGCACCTGAAATACAGCTTTTAACACATATAGGATCTTCGCAGTGACGGCACGATACTGCATATGTTATTTTATCATTTTCTTCAATGTGTACCCTCGGATAAATGGTCTTGTCTTTAAGAGCTTTGACCATATTGTTTATTCCCGAATTGGCAAATGCGCAGTTATATTCACATAAATGGCAGCCTAAACACCATTTTTCGTCTGCATATACTTTTTTCATATCTATCACTCTCCCGCATGCGAAATACCAAGAATTGAAAGTTCTCGGTCGTTTAAACCTACACCACGCAGCATAAGTCTGTTTCCTTTTAAGCTTTCTATGGAATTTATACCCATACCGCCCATAAGTTCTTTTATTTCATGTTTCCAAGCTGTCATTAAGTTAACAAGACGGCTGCTGCCCATGTCCGGATTAAGCCTTTTAACCAGCTCCGGATTCTGAGTTGCAATACCCCAGTTGCATTTTCCGCTCTGACATGTGCGGCAAAGGTGGCATCCAAGCGCCAAAACAGCCGCAGTCGCAATATAACAAGCGTCTGCACCCAGTGCAATTGCCTTTACTACATCAGATGCACTGCGGATGCTTCCGCCCACCACAAGGGACACATTGTTTCTAATGCCTTCTTCACGAAGCCTGCTGTCCACAGATGCAAGTGCAAGTTCAATCGGAATACCCACATTATCACGGATTCTGGTGGGAGCGGCACCTGTACCTCCTCTGAAACCGTCGATTGCTATTATGTCTGCACCGCTTCTTGCAATACCGCTGGCAATTGCTGCAATATTATGTACTGCTGCGACTTTAACAATAACGGGTTTTTTATACTCTGTAGCTTCTTTGAGGGAGAACACAAGCTGCCTTAAATCTTCTATAGAGTATATATCGTGATGAGGAGCCGGGGATATGGCGTCCGAACCTTCGGGTATCATTCTTGTTCTTGATACATCTCCTACAATTTTAGCACCGGGAAGATGACCGCCTATACCGGGTTTTGCGCCCTGCCCCATTTTTATCTCAACAGCAGCGCCCGCTTCAAGATAATCTTTATGAACGCCGAACCTGCCCGATGCAACCTGTACGATTGTATTCGGTCCGTAACAGTAAAAATCCTCGTGCAAACCGCCTTCTCCCGTATTGTATTAGATGCCAAGCTCTGTAGTGGCTCTGGGCAGGCTTGCATGTGCGTTAGAGCTGAGTGAGGAGTATCT
>URVP01000208.1 GCA_900551345.1 uncultured Eubacteriales bacterium | reverse complement strand
ATTCTGTACCCTTTGTTATATTCTTGACGGTTATCTCAGTACCGTTTTCTATAGCGTTTCTTATGCCGGGAAGCTCAAGAACATCGTCACGGTCGATTTTGTCATAATCAGCCTCGTCTACAAAGCACAGAGGAAGAATACCGTTGTTGATAAGGTTCTGTCTGTGGATACGGGCGAACGATTTGCAGATTATAGCCTTTACGCCGAGATAAAGAGGAGCAAGTGCGGCGTGTTCTCTTGAAGAACCCTGACCGTAGTTTGCACCACCCACTATAATGCTGCTGCCCAATTGTTTTGCTCTGTCAGGAAAGTCCTTATCGCAAACAGTAAAACAGTATTGCGAAATAGCAGGAATATTTGAACGAAGAGGCAGTATTTTTGCACCTGCCGGCATTATATGGTCGGTTGTAATATTATCCTCCACCTTGAGTGCAACCGTTGCATCAATAGTCTTTTCCAATGGTGTGGTAACAGGGAAAGGTTTAATATTCGGACCTCTAAGAATTTCCACACTGTCCATTTCCTCAACAGGTGCAGGGTCAATAACCATATTATCATTGATAAGGAATTTTTCCGGAAGAGGGATATCCACCTTTTCACCAAGAGTTGTGGGATCGGTAAATACACCTGCAAGAGCAGAAGCCGCTGCCGTTTCGGGTGATACAAGATAGATCTGTCCATCAGCAGTACCGCTTCTTCCCAAAAAGTTTCTGTTAAAGGTACGAAGTGAAATACCTTTGCTGTTGGGTGACTGTCCCATACCGATACAAGGTCCGCACGCACATTCCAGGATTCTGGCACCTGCTGCGATTAAATCTCCCAAAGCACCGTTAAGTGCAAGCATGTTATATACCTGCTTACTGCCCGGAGCAATAGAAAGAGAAACATCGGGATGAACCGTCTTGCCTTTAAGAATAGCCGCAACACGCATAAGGTCAAGATAACTTGAATTAGTACATGAACCTATACATACCTGGTCAACTTTTTGTCCTGCAAGACTTTCAATTGTCTTTACATTGTCAGGCATATGAGGGCAAGCAGCCATAGGCTTAAGGCTGCTAAGATCTATATTTATAATTTCGTCATAATGAGCATCATCATCTGCTTTGATTTCGGTATAATCCTCTTCTCTGCCCTGTGCTTTAAGAAACGCTTTTGTTACATCGTCAGAGGGGAAAACAGAAGTAGTTGCACCAAGCTCCGCACCCATGTTTGTGATTGTTGCTCTCTCGGGTACTGAAAGTGTTGCAACGCCTTCTCCGCCGTACTCAATAATCTTGCCTACGCCGCCTTTTACAGACATAATGCGCAGCACCTCAAGAATTACATCTTTAGCAGATACCCAAGGCTTTAATGCACCGGTAAGATTTACACGAACCATTTTAGGCATTGTAATATAATATGCACCGCCGCCCATTGCTACGGCAACATCAAGACCGCCTGCACCCATGGCAAGCATGCCTATTCCGCCACCTGTGGGCGTGTGGCTGTCAGAGCCGATAAGAGTTTTGCCCGGCTTTCCGAAACGCTCTAAATGAACCTGATGGCAGATTCCGTTTCCCGGACGGGAAAAGTATATTCCGTGTTTTTTGCAGACTGACTGTATAAAACGATGATCGTCGGCATTTTCAAAACCTGTCTGAAGTGTGTTATGGTCTATGTATGCAACGCTCTTTTCCGTCTTTACCCTGGGAACTCCCATTGCCTCAAACTCAAGATAAGCCATAGTTCCCGTTGCGTCCTGTGTAAGAGTCTGATCTATCTTAAGACCCACATCACAGCCCGGCTTCATTTCGCCTGAAACTATATGAGCGGAAATAATCTTCTCCGCAATTGTATAACCCATTTTGCTCAGCTCCTTTATTGTATTATCCTTTATATTTTAATTCAAATGTACAAGTCTGTCAAGAAAGTTATGTAATTTTTAATTTCATCACAAAAACACTATGTATAGAGTTTTATAAATTAGGTATTTTTTCGCATCAGTTAGTTAACATAATGTCAATGTATTTTTATGTAAAGATTATAGTTCTCCACAATATCCACAAAGTTATCCACAGGGTCAATGACTATCAGTTGTTGGTTTGGGACATCTTTTCCACAAAATATTGCTGCTGAACTTCCGAATTCGACTATTTTGAAAAATTTTTCTTAGGTTTACATAACAACGAAAATGCGTTGTTTTACATAATATTTTAATGTCTAAAAATCCTTTGTGGACAAGGCATTCAGGTCAAGACGGCACCCAAAATTTTTATCACATGGATGTACATACATATGTGCACCTCTGGCTGCAATCATTGCCGCATTGTCGGTACAGAGAATTTTGGACGGAGTGTAAAATTCAAAACCACACTCTTCGGATTTTATGTTAATCATTTCACGCAGTTTGTCATTTGCCGCAACACCTCCTGCAAGTCCTATTGATTTTACCCCTTTTTCTTTGGCACAAGCAATAAGATGGTCGCACAAAGCGGTACATACCGCTTTTTGAAATGAAGCTGCTATATCATGTTTATTTATCTCTTCTCCCTTTTGCTCAGCATTGTGAAGATAATTTATAACCGCCGTTTTAACGCCGCTGAAGCTAAAGTCATAGCTATCTTTAAGCTTGACTATCGGAAAACTTACGGCATCATCTCTGCCGCTTTCTGCGTATTTCTGAATTTTAGGACCGCCGGGGTACCCCAGGCCTATTACTCTTGCTATTTTGTCAAACGCCTCACCTGCAGCATCATCACGAGTAGCAGCGAGGGTCTCGTATTCAAGATAATCCTTAACATATACGATTGTACTGTGACCTCCTGATGCCACAAGGCAAACAAATGGCGGTTTGAGCTTGGGATTTTCCAGATACAGAGCAGAA
>URVP01000207.1 GCA_900551345.1 uncultured Eubacteriales bacterium | reverse complement strand
ACACCGTATACCATACCGGGTTTAATCTGCATACAACCACCCCTCTGCCGGTAAGCACCTAATTTTTATAATATTCTATCATATAAAAGGTACATATGTAAAGTATTTTGTCGTTTTTTGCAAATATGAAACAGGGAATCTGCAAAAAGCAGATTCCCCGATAACGAATCTTATGTATTTAAAAGTAAATAAGGACTTGTAAATTTAGCTTCGGTTTGCCGGATGCTTTCCTGTCATACCGAACTTTCTTCTGATTTCATAGAGCTGTTCCACCTGCTCGTCGGTGAAAACCTGAGGACCGCCCAACTGCATTGAACGGTATAAAAGCTCTGCGTAAAATTCAACTGACTCCATTTTGTGATAAGCATTCAAAAGAGAATCGCTGTAAGTAAGGGCACCGTGACTTTCAAGAAGAACGGCGTCATACTGCTGAAGATACTTTTCCACATGGTCAGGTATCTCCATGGTTGAAGGAGTACCGTATTCGGCAATCGGCACTTCGCCCAATGCGATAACAGCTTCGGGCATAATGGGTTTGGTAAGAGGTATGCCCGCAATTGCAAAGCTTGTTGCAAAAATGGGATGAGCATGCACAACCGCTTTTACATCAGGTCTTTTCTGATATACACGAAGATGCATTTTAATTTCAGAAGAAGGCTTAAAGCCGGGGTTTGCATGAAGAACATTTCCCTCTCCGTCGATTTTGCATATGTATTCAGGAGTCATAAATCCTTTGCTAACACCTGTAGGAGTACAAAGATATTCATTGTCGCTTATTTTAACGGAAATGTTACCGTCGTTTGATGCAACCATCCGTCTGTCGTAAATTCTTTTGCCTATATCGCATATTTCCTGCTTAATTTCATTTTCTAATTTCATACCGATTTCTCCTTACCTGTAAGTATTGTATTTATTATAATACAGCAATCCGGTAAAATCAATATTTTCTGATAAATTTATTTGACAAGCCGGAGATAGAATTATATAATATAATTAAAATTACAGAAACGGGGCGTACATATGAAAATTATCTATAGTAACGGACAGACAGGGGAGTGTCCCAAAGAGGACGAACTCCATGTTATACGGCATACAGCAGCTCATATTATGGCACAAGCCATTAAAAGGCTGTATCCGGAGGCAGACTTTGCATACGGACCTGCAACAGACACGGGTTTTTATTATGATGTGGATTTAGGTGACAGAAAACTCTCTGACGAGGATTTACAGGCAATTGAAGCGGAAATGAAAAAAATAGTTAAGGAGAACATTCCCATAAAGCCTGAGATACTCCCCAGGGAAGAAGCTATTGCATATATGAAAGAATGTGGTGCAAAGTATAAGGTTGAGCATATTGCAGACCTGGACGAGGACGCACAGATAAGCTTTTATAAGCAGGGCGACTATGTGGACATGTGTACAGGTCCTCACCTTTGCTATACAAAAGGTTTAAAAGCTTTTAAAATTATGGGTCAGTCGGGCGCATATTGGAAAAATGATAAAAACAACAAGATGCTTACCCGTATCAAGGGAACGGCTTTTCCGTCACAAAGCGAACTGGAGGACTATTTAAAGCTTCTTGAAGAAGCAGAAAAAAGAGACCACCGCAGAATAGGCAAAGAGATGGGTCTTTTTATGATGAGCGAAGAGGCGCCGGGCTTTCCATTCTTCCTGCCCAAGGGTATGCTTATTAAAAACGCTCTCATTGACTACTGGAGAGATATTCATACAAGAGAAAACTATCTGGAGGTTTCGACTCCCCTTATAATGAACCGTCATCTTTGGGAAACAAGCGGACATTGGGATCATTACAAGGATAATATGTATTCCACAATAATTGATGATGATACATACTGCATAAAGCCCATGAACTGCCCCGGCGGCGTTATGATATATGCATCAAAACCGCACAGCTATCGTGAACTTCCCATGAGAGTGGGCGAGCTTGGTCTTGTGCATCGTCACGAATTAAAGGGTGCGCTACACGGACTTATGCGTGTAAGATGCTTTACACAGGACGACGCACATATCTTTATGAGAAGAGAGCAGATAACAGATGAAATCGTAAATGTGGTTCATCTTATAAACGAAGTGTACAATAAATTCGGCTTTAAATACTCTGTTGAACTTTCCACCCGTCCCGAGGACAGCATGGGAAGCGACGAGGACTGGGAAGTCGCAACGCAGGGACTTAAAGGTGCATTAGAATCTTTGGGACTGCCCTATGTAATCAATGAGGGAGACGGCGCATTTTACGGTCCGAAAATCGATTTTCACCTTGAAGACTCACTGGGCAGAACATGGCAGTGCGGTACAATACAGCTTGACTTCCAGATGCCCATTAACTTCGGACTTGAATATGTGGACGAAAACAACCAGCGTCAGCGTCCTATAATGATTCATCGTGTGTGCTTTGGCTCTATAGAGCGTTTTATCGGTATACTTACCGAACATTTTGCAGGTAAATTCCCCGTATGGCTTGCTCCCGTACAAGCAAAGGTTTTGCTTGTTTCCGAAAAGAGCGCAGAATACGGCGAAAAGATTTATAATGCCCTTCGCGATGCTAAAATACGCTGTGAAATGGACAGCAGAAACGAGAAAATCGGCTATATGATAAGGGAAGCTCAATATGTTGACAGAGTGCCTTATATGCTGATTATCGGACAAAAGGAAGTTGAAACGGGCATGGTTTCCGTACGAAACAGAGACACTTCCGCAACTGAAACAATGACTGTGGAAGAATTTATCTCAAAAGTAACAGACGAAACGGTTAACAGAAAATAATTAATTTATTAAAGCAAAAGACTTGCCGATAAAAAATTAGGCAAGTCTTTTTTATGTTTATTGTTCCTTAACAACTAAACAGTTTTTTATTCCATAATATTT
>URVP01000206.1 GCA_900551345.1 uncultured Eubacteriales bacterium | reverse complement strand
TTACTATTCTGCGAAAGCTTCAAGTAGCCCCGGAAGCTCGCTGGCTTTAAAGTCAATTCCCTCTTTAAGCTGTGACCTTACCACAGAAGGAAGCATTTCAACATTTGTATCAAGAGACATCAGCAGCTTGTCTCCTTTGTACACAGAAAGCTTACCCTTACTTTCTTTAGCTGTATATGTTTCTTCTTCCGGTTCCTCCTTCTCTGTTACCGTAATGGCTTCTTTTGTGTCCGCGTCGTAAGTGGCTCTTCCTACAATAAATGACGAAAAAACAAGAACAAAGGAATATAATATCAAAAATACTGCGGCTGCGGCTTTTTTATTCAAAATATCACTCCCTAAAGGCAATTTTACCTTTAGTTTTGCCAAAAATTTAATATATATGTAATACTTTTCACCATATAATGTGTTATAATATATTCGATATAGTATAATCATAAAAATATTCTTATTAAATAGGTGGTAATATTGAAAAAAAGTAAAAAAAAGCTTAATGCCAATATTATTAAATTTATAAAAATATTTTCAATAACATTTTGTGTTATTGTTACATTGGCTATTCTTGTAATAATAGCTGCCGTGACCGGAATAATCGATACAACAGCTAATCTTGACCTGGATAGCTTTCAGCTCAAGCTCACATCACATATTTACTATATTGATTCAGAAACCGGTGATGAGGTGGAATATGCCTCCTTATATGCTGATGAAAACCGACTGTGGGTTGATATTGATAACATACCTAAGATTATGCAGGATGCGATAGTATCAATAGAAGATGAGCGGTTTTACGAGCATAACGGTGTTGACTTTTTAAGTACGGGTAAAGCTGCTATTATGCATTTGTTCGGTACAGGTACAAGAGGCGGCAGCACAATTACTCAGCAGCTTGTAAAGAATTTAACCCATTATGATGAAGTATCTATTACAAGAAAGGCTGTAGAGATACTCAGAGCTTTGAATTTAGAGCGAAAATGGACAAAGAAACAGATTCTTGAGATGTATCTTAATACAATATATTTAAGTAATGGCTGCAATGGTGTTGCGGCTGCTTCTGATTATTATTTTGGAAAGGATATTTCGGAAGTAACTTTGGCAGAAGCTGCCCTTCTTGCCGGAATCACTCAGTACCCAAGTCTTTATGACCCTGTTCATAATTTTGAATCAAGCAAAGAAAAGCAAGAAGTGGTGCTTGCCAAAATGCTTGAACTGGGCAAAATTACTAAGGAGCAATATGAAGAAGCAGTTAATGAAGAATTGACAATTTACGCAGGAGATGCATCTAATCAAGGCAAATCTGCTTATTCCTATTTTTCAGATACTATTATAGAAGATGTAATCGATGATCTTGTAGAAATGAAGGGATACTCAGAGGCTGCTGCAACTGCCCTTTTGTATAACGGCGGACTTAAGATATATGCAACTATAGATCCCGATGTTCAACAAGCACTCGAAGATTATTACAGTAACCCAGATAATTTCCCTCAAAGAGATCAAGAAACCCCGCCACAGTCGGCTATGGTTGTTATGGATCCTTCAAACGGGGAGATTAAAGGAATTGTCGGAGGAATAGGCGAAAAATCGCAAGGAAGACTTTTAAACAGAGCTACTCAGGCATACCGTCAGCCTGGCTCTTCAATTAAACCTATATCTGTATATGCGCCTGCTTTGGAAAAAGGCGTAATTACACCTGATACAAGAATGGTAGACAAGCCTATAACTATTAACGGTTGGTCACCGAAAAATTACAGTAACGCATATTACGGTGATGTTAGTATAAAGACAGCCGTTGCTAAATCTCTTAACTCTGTCGCTATTCAGGTTCTTCAGCAGGTAGGTGTGGATTATTCGTATGATTTTCTTACTGAAAAGCTCGGTATAACAAGCCTCGTTTCTTCCCGTAAAGATAAGAGCGGATATGTTTCAGATAAGAATCTTAGCTCACTTGCCCTTGGCGGTCTGACAGATGGAGTGTCTCTCCTTGAAATGGCGGCAGCATATGCACCTTTTGCTAATAACGGTGTATATAATACCCCTCATTCTTATACAAAGATTTTAGATAACAACGGAGAAGTATTGATTGAATACTTAGAGGATATGTCTCATAAAGCGATGTCCGAAAATACGGCTTACAACATGATAACTCTTCTTAAAGGCGTTGTTCAATCAGGTACAGGTACTTCTGCAAACTTTAGAGGAGATTTGGATATATGCGGTAAAACCGGTACCACTGACGACAATTATGACCGTTGGTTTGTAGGCTTCACTCCGTATTATGTAGCAGCGTGCTGGTATGGATATGACACTCCAAAAAGTATAGTAGGCGTTTCAGGAAACCCTGCCATTACTCCGTGGAAGAATGTTATGAAAGAAATACACGAGGATTTACCGGCGAAAAGATTTAAAAAACCTGATGGATATAAGAGTTCCTCTGCTAATATAACATATTACTGTGAAGAAAGCGGTTGCATAGCAAACCAAGGGTGTTTTGCGGCCGGTACGGCGGTAAGCGGTACTCCTAAGTCCAACGATATTTGTACTCTTCACGGTGCGGTAGCCGTTGATAAGAATACTAAAATGCTTGCTACGGATAATTGTCCTGAAAGTGATGTGATAACTATCTATTATACCTCTTCAGATGTTTCGGGCGGCATTATTCATTCAGATGAAGGAAACTTTACTAATAGTTATTGTACCGTACACCGCTCAAATAACACAGGAGAGGGTACCGTGCAGCCTCCGGTGGTAACTACACCTGACAGCGGACAGCAGTCCCCAGACGACAACAATAGCAGTCCTGATAACTCATCTGGAAACAATAATAACTCAGATAACAACACATCTGGAAATGTTTCCGATGCTCCGGTTACTTTATATTAATAGAATTAAATTAAAAAGCATGAGACTAAACAAATTATTCATACTCTATC
>URVP01000205.1 GCA_900551345.1 uncultured Eubacteriales bacterium | reverse complement strand
GAACAAACACCACATCAGCATTGGCAGCTTCACACGCTGCTAAAATATCATCAGTGCCGGGGTTCATGCTCTGTCCGCCGCTTACAAGACGGTCAACGCCCAGTTCGGTAAACAGGTTTTCTATTCCGCTGCCCACTGCAACGGCAACAATGCCCAAATGCTTGCGAGGTTTGTCCTCTGCCGGGCTTGTTTCTTGATTAAAAAGAATTTCGCTGTGCTGTATTTTCATATTTTCAATTTTAAGATTGGAAAGCTCGCCTACCTTGAGAGCCTCCTGAAGGACAAAGCCGGGATTGTTGGAATGGATATGAACTTTGATTATATCCTCATCCTCAACGAAAACCATGCTGTCGCCCAAACGGCTTAAAGCTTCTTTGCACTTCTTCGCCTTTTTATTGGGATTATTTATAAGAAATTCAGTACAGTATGCATACTTAATATCCTCAGTATCCATAACAGACTGAGGTGAAGCAGCCGAAATATTATTATCTTCGGGTGCGTCCTGCTCAAGCTTTTCCACTGGACTTCCCTGAAGAGCCTTCACAAATCCTTCAAGAATAATATAAAGACCCATTCCCCCCGAATCCACTACGCCTGCCTGTTTAAGCACGGGAAGAATTTCGGGTGTTCTGTCTAAAGATTCCTTGGAGCCTTTAAGACATGCCTCAATAACCGCTGTTATATCGTCGGTTTCTTCAGCCGCAGCCATACATGCCTGTGCACCCTCTCTGGAAACAGTAAGAATAGTTCCTTCAGTGGGCTTCATAACAGCGTTATATGCAGTTTGAGAACCTGCTGCAAAAGCCTTGGCAAGCTCCTTTGCGTCAATACTTTCCTTACCCTTAACAGAACGGGAAACACCTCTGAAAAGCTGAGAAAGAATAACGCCCGAATTACCTCTTGCACCTCTTATGGTGGCATTGGCAACTATATCGGCAATTTCGGTAACTGTAGCAGCGTCACTTTTTTTGAGAGCGTCTGCCGCAGAAGAAAAGGTCATATTCATATTTGTGCCGGTATCTCCGTCCGGCACGGGAAATACATTTAAATCGTCAACAAGCTTTCGCTGATTTGAAAGGTTTGCCGCACCTGACATAATCATGCTGCGAAGCATTGAGCCATCAATTAGATTCAACTGAGCTACCCCCTTCGTCAAGCTGTATGCCAACTACATTAACGGAAACCTTTTTCACTTTATATTCCGTAAGCTCTTCTACCTTATATTTTACAGTGTTCATTGCAGACCGGGCAACAGCAGACATATTTACTCCGTATCTTACGACTATATACATCTCAATAATAATGCCGTCATTTTCGGTGGTAATGTTTACGCCCTTTTTCTTACCTCCGCCCGAAATATATGTTTTGAGGCTGTTTTTAAGATTTGAGGTAGCAACCCCCACAATGCCGTAACAGTCCTTTATTGCAACCTCACATATTGCGGCGGTAACATCATTTGAAATGGTAATTGCACCGATGCTGTTTTCCAATGTAGGTTTCATATCCGCTTCACTCCTTATTAAAGTTTAGCTCCTGCCGGCGGCAGGAAAAAAGTATAATCTGATTAGGCAGTTTTTTCAGAACACCCATGGTATTTTCAAGCCTTTTGTCATCGTAATAGGCAAAGGCATCGTCAAAAATAACGGGTTTGTCCGCCGCCATAAGCTTTATTATTCCTATTCTTAGAGAAAAATATATCTGATCGTAGCAGCCTGTGCTCAGGTAATCCGAAACAACAATACTCCCGTCATCTTTAACGGCAGAAAGAGTATAGATATTGTCAGGCAGCAATCTGACATATTCGCCGCCCGTTACATCACATAAAACAGGTGACGCCTCACGGGTAATAAGAGGAGCAAAATTCTGCTCTGTTTCTCTGAACGCTTTTTCCAGAGCGTCTCTTGCCTTAATAACATCCTCCGCCTTTTTTTCATAAAGACGGATTTGATTTTCGCACATTGTTATATCCTGACTGACAGCTTCCACAGGACGAACATTTATAAGTGCAATTTTATTTTCAATATCTTTAACCAGTTCGGCTGCCTCCACTGCACCGCTGCTTCTCGTTTTATCCTTTAGTCTTATACCGTCACCGTATTTTTTTATAAGCTGGGGTATAAGGTCAAAATCATCGCTTCCCAATTCCTTAAGAAACCACTCTTTATATTTTACATCATTTTCATAATTATTGCAAGCATATTGTTTGTTTTGATTAAGATACTCCCTCATCTGCTTTTGCTGAAGCACATTTTTTATGCATATGGCGCCGAAAGCTGCCGCTAAAAGAAGAGGGGCATAGATGCTGTGCCCTTTAAGTGCAAAATAAACCAGCCAAGCAATGCATGCTGCGGCTATAACGGCATTTATTACAGACCAGCGAATTGATGCACCCAGTTCTTTTTCCACACGGGCACGGATTTCCTCATGCTCTTTTCTGCCTTCTTCCTCCTCCGCCGCTCTGGCACTTCGCCACTGTTCATACATCTGATAATAGTCGCCTTCACGATTTTCTTCACCGGATTCATTGATAATACTGTCACGACGCTCACAAGCACCGGCAAGCTGACTTTCAAGATTTTGTCTTTGGGTTTGTGCCGCTGCGGACTGTGCCCTTTCTGCGTGCAGACTTGACAGCTTTTCGTTAAGACGGGGAATAATCCCTTTCGCCTTCGAGGTAAGCTGCTTGTATGCATCGTCCAGCTTTTTCATGGCGGACTGGTAGGACAAGTCTTCCTCACCCGTCTGACACAGGTTTATCAGTTTTTTGCGTATTTCGTCGTCCTTACTGTCCGTTACGGCGGTACACATCTGCTTTATATATAAGGTTTTTGAAAAGCTTTCCGAGTCAAGACCGATAAAAGAGGCAGGGTCAACATCAAGATTTTTACCCGTTATCTTATCGGTAACAGACAGCTTGTCCGAAGCCGGGG
>URVP01000204.1 GCA_900551345.1 uncultured Eubacteriales bacterium | reverse complement strand
GTTTTGAACAGTCCTTTACAGGTATATCTGATCTAAATGACGCAAGAAGGTCAATACCCAGCAGTTCACTTACAGGTTGTATAAAACTGCGGTGAAAGTTTACAAGTATCCTTTTTTCGGGTAAAATACCTCCGCTCTCTGTCATATGTGGTGTAAGCGGCGGAATAAGTGCTATGGAGTCCGGACAAAGAGTATATTCATTCGCTCCGATTTTTAGTATTCTGCTGTTTTCGGTAACATACAAAATTTCATAATGTTTATGATAATGAAAATCAGACATAAAAATTGAATCGGAATATATAGCTGCTTCAGCCGAGAACTCTCGTTTTACATCAGATAATAAATCAGTATCATATATACTCATTCCGCTTCCCTCACAAATTAAAATTTATATTTGAGTTAATATGGATTTTATCATATTACCGGAAAAAAGTCAATGAATTGTATATGCTCAATTAACTAACTTATACTTGGAGGCCAGTGATAACCTCTTTGATTTGACAAACCGAAATCAAGCTTATTGGAGTTTGCTTGACTAACAGGTATACCAACTAACTTTCCATCCTTTATCCAATTTAAATCACTGCCATTAAGTTCTCTGATCAATATATTCAAAAGATTATTTTTAATTTCCTCCGCATTATTCGTTAAAGCAAGATTGTTTTTTTCTTTGGGATCCTCCTCTATGTTATACAATTGTATTACATTACCGTAAGGATAATAAATAAGCTTATACTTTCCGTCACAAATCATGCGGGTAGCTTTAGTCCCTTCGCCTACCTCTCCGTATATATAATTACGCTCATATTCTGACATTAAAGAAGCTCCATCTATATCACCCGGAGGTTCAATTCCGCATATATCAAGAAGAGTGGGCATCAAATCAGCATGACAACCAAGTTTTCTGCTGGTTACACCCGCCATTTTATATTTATCATAAAACGGTTTGCCGGATACAATAAACGGAACGCAGCAAGAGTTTTGATAAAACAGACGCTTTGCTACCATATGATGATCAAAAAGCATATCGCCATGGTCGCTGGTGAATATTATAACAGTATCGTCAAGCAGATGACATTCCCTAAGAGTTCCGATAAGCAATCGTATCTGATTGTCAATATGAGTACATTGCGCATAAAAAGCCTTCTTTGCTCTGATTATCTCCTTTGGTGAATATTGCTTTTCTGCATCTTTAAACAATTCCAATACATCATCATTATCCTCCCAGTTACCATATTCGGGAGCATCTATTTCTTCATCTTTATACATATCAAGAAAAGCCTGTATAGGTACCAAAGGCGGATGAGGGAATTGATATGACAGATAATAGAAAGCAGGTTTTGTGGGGTCTTTACGCTTTATCTGTTTCATCATTTCACGGGTTGCCCAATTAGTAGGATGAGTATTTTCCGGCAAGTGCCATGTTCTGGTATAATATGTATTATTGCCCATCCCATGCATAAACTCCATTCCTGTATAACCATTTTCACCAAGCCAAATCTGATAATCATCTACAACGCCAAATTCATATCTGCCTTCTTCTTGGAGAATAACATCATCAAAACCTATTCTGTCCCGCTGAGGGTAAACATGAAGTTTGCCTACAGCATAGGTCTGATAACCATTATTTTTAAAAGCTTGTGCAAGTGTAATAGCATCCGGCATGGTCATTCTGTCCGAATATACTCTGTCACCATGACTTTTGGGTGAAAGACCGGTCATCATAGAGCGTCGTGCAGGTATACAAACAGGACATTCACTAAAATAATTCTGGAATCGAATCCCTTTAGACGCTAATGAGTCAAGAGTGGGTGTCATTATCACATCATGACCGGCACAGCCTAAAAAAGAGCCCGGCCAATGGTCACTGCAAATTAAAAGCACATTAGGTTTTTTCATTTTATCACCTTTCTCAACTGGATTTATTTGTCTGAAAGCTCATTTTTATATTTTTCTCTTAGTCGTTTTGCACCATCCGCTCTGCCGGTGTTTTCAAGTCGTATCAAATAATTTTTAAGTGCATCTGTTTTGGCATGAAAAGGGCCGCCTTCTTTTACAACTAACCACATTGGATCGATTACAGATTCAGACTTCTTCATCATTTGATCATGCCAGTCCAGTATAATTTTTGCTCCTATTGCGCATTTTTCAGGAAATTTTTCTTTAACATCATTTTGCTCATACGGATCATCCTTTATGTTATAGAGCATTTCATCATCAAACAAATGAAAACCGTCATGAACCGTTCTGATATAAAGCCAATCTCCAAACAGTGCACTTCGCTGACAAACATGGGCTTGTTGCGACAAAACAAGGGAATCATGCCCTTTCCCCGTACCATGCAATATTAAATCGGCAAAGCTTTTTCCATCCCATTCTTCCCAAACAATTCCGTCTAAAAGGTCTGCAACAGTAGGTACGAGATCAATATTGTATCTAAGCTCATCATCTACTATACCCTTTTTTCCACCAGGCCACTTTATAATCATGGGAATATGACAAGTAGCATGATCCGCCATGCCATGCTCACAATATATTCCAAATTCACCTAAATCTTCTCCATGGTCAGATGTTATAATTATAGCAGTATCATCATATATTCCTTGTTGTTTCACCTTGTCGAATAACCTTCCTATAAGAGCATCAGCATATCTTACTCCGCAATCATAACCGTCAAACAAATCTTTAAGATTTTGATATTTTTCAATTTTTCCGGGATACCTTGGATACTCAGGAGAATAGTCATCATTGTACATATTAAGCTCACAAAGGGAATGTGGGCCTGTATGTTTTAAGTGAGCATTAAATATATCTTCATTAATCCAACTATTTAACGGTTCATTTTCAAAAGGATTTCCAAATTCAGAAGGGGCTCTGTAGGGGGTGTGCGGATCCCAAAGGTGAACATGCAAATACCAATTATCTCTGTCCTTATTTC
>URVP01000203.1 GCA_900551345.1 uncultured Eubacteriales bacterium | reverse complement strand
CGGAGGAAATTTCAGAAAAATAGAAAAAAATAAAAAAATTTCAAAAAAGGGGTTGACAAATAAAAAATACGGGTGTATAATGCAAGACAAGTAAGGCAAAGGCGTCTTAGAGTTAAATCTCTTTGACGCCTTTGCTTTTTTATTTTTTCAGAAAGAAGGAGTTCAAAATGAAAAAAGTATCTGACTATTTTGCATGTATGGTATTTGACGACAGAGTAATGAAGTCTAAATTGTCATCAAAAGTGTACCAGTCTTTGAAAAAGACTATCGACCAAGGTGCACAGCTTGACATTTCTGTGGCAAATGCTGTGGCAGATGCTATGAAGGAGTGGGCAGTAGATAATGGAGCTACCCATTACACACATTGGTTCCAGCCGCTTACCGGTATTACAGCCGAGAAGCATGACAGTTTTATCAGTCCATCGCCGGACGGCAGAGTAATAATGGATTTTTCAGGCAAGGAACTTATCAAAGGCGAACCTGATGCATCTTCATTTCCTTCAGGAGGACTTAGAGCAACATTTGAGGCAAGAGGGTATACTGCATGGGACCCCACATCTTATGCATTTATTAAAGGAAAGACTCTTTGTATTCCCACTGCTTTCTGTTCATACGGTGGTGAAGCTCTTGATAAGAAAACGCCTTTGCTTCGTTCCATGGAAGCACTTAATCGACAGGCACTCCGCATTTTGAAACTTTTCGGGAACGATACAGTTAAATATGTACATACTTCGGTAGGCCCCGAGCAGGAATATTTCCTTATACCGAAAGAACTTTATAATAAACGCAAAGATTTAATTTACACCGGACGCACACTTTTCGGGGCAAAACCTCCCAAAGGACAGGAAATGGACGATCATTATTTCGGCGTAATTAAACCTCGTGTTGAAGCATACATGAACGACCTTAACGAAGAACTTTGGAAGCTGGGTATTTTAGCCAAGACTCAGCACAATGAGGTAGCTCCGGCACAGCATGAATTGGCACCCATTTATACAACAACTAATATAGCTACCGACCATAACCAGCTTACCATGGAGATTATGCAGAAGGTAGCGGCAAGACACGATCTTGTATGTTTGCTTCATGAAAAGCCCTTCGCAGGAGTAAACGGAAGCGGAAAGCATAATAACTGGTCAATTTGTACTGATACCGGTATTAATCTGCTGACTCCGGGTGAAACACCGTATGAGAATGCACAGTTTCTTCTTTTCCTTTGTGCTGTTATTAAAGCGGTGGATGATTATCAGGATCTGCTCAGAATTTCCGTTGCAACTGCCGGAAACGACCATCGTCTGGGTGCTAACGAAGCTCCGCCGGCAGTTGTATCAATGTTCCTTGGTGATGAACTGGGCGAGATTCTTAAGGCTATCGAAACTGATACTCCTTACAGCGCAGCAGAAAAAACACAGATGAAGCTGGGAGTTGATGTTCTTCCCAAATTTAACCGGGATACCACAGACCGAAACAGAACATCGCCTTTTGCCTTTACCGGCAATAAATTTGAGTTCCGTATGCTGGGATCTTCCAACAGTATTGCCTGCGCAAACATTATGCTTAACAGTGCTGTTGCTGAATCGTTAAAAATTTATGCTGACAGGCTGGAGGGTGTGGATGATTTTGAAACAGCCCTTCACGATATGATCAAAAAAACTATTAAAGATCATAAACGCATAATCTTTAACGGTAATGGATATGACGAATCATGGATTAAGGAAGCAACCGAAAAGCGCGGACTCCTTAACTACCGCACAACCGCTGACTGTATGCCTCATCTGCTTGATAAGAAAAATGTGGATATGCTCACATCTCATGGGGTATTTTCTGAGGCAGAGCTGAAATCCAGATGCGAAATCATGCTGGATAACTATTGTAAGACGATTGTCATCGAAGCAAATACAATGGTAGATATGGCAAGAACGCAGATCGCACCCGCTATCGAAGCATATGCTGCCGACATTGCCAGCGCTGCAGTGTCAAAGAAGAGTTTGGATCCCGACCTTGCTTGCAGCTATGAAACAAATCTTGTCAGAAAGCTTTCTGTCTTAACTGATGAAATTGCCGTTAAAACATGTCATCTTGAAGATGAGGTGCTCACTCTCAGCAAAGCGGAGGATGTAATTTCCGAATCGGAAATGATCCGGGACAAACTGCTTGGACTGATGAGTGAATTGAGGCTTGTCTGTGATGAAGCCGAAACAATTACGGCAAAAAAATATTGGCCTTTCCCCACATACGGCGATCTGCTGTTCGGGGTTAAATAAGAAATAGGAGGGAAATAAAATGTTAATAGATACATTATGGGTATTTTTGGCGGCTATTTTAGTATTTTTTATGAATCTTGGATTTGCATCGGTAGAATCCGGTTTTGCGAGATCTAAAAACACTGTAAACATTCTTTCAAAAAACTTTATTGTTTTCGCAGTATCTTCTATGGGATTTCTCCTTTTGGGCTGGGGATTGATGTTCGGCGGAGACAACCCGTTTGTAGGTACGGAAAATCTGTGGATTTTAGGCGGCGGCGACCTGTCGTCCTATGATTCAACCTTAACGGAGAATGTACCTTTCTGGGGCAAATTTTTCTTCCAGCTTGTATTTTGCGGTACCGCAGCGACCATAGTTTCCGGTGCTGTTGCTGAAAGAGTAAAGTATGTGTCGTTTATTATTTTCTCTTTTATACTTACCCTGGTAATTTATCCTATCGTAGGTCACTGGGTATGGGGCGGCGGCTGGCTTGCTGACATTGGATTTATGGATTTTGCGGGCGATACTGTTGTACACTCGGTAGGCGGCTGGGCTGCTCTTGCGGGAGCTATTATACTCGGATCCCGTATCGGAAAGTATGACAAAAACGGAAAACCCCGTGCTATTCCCGGACATAATATGGCTTTAGCAGTTATTGGCCTGTTTGTCCTCTGGCTTGGATGGTTCGGATTTAACCCCGGTTCTAC